>NZ_JBSSBO010000033.1:0-32725 GCF_054058915.1 Thermostichus sp. MS-CIW-41 | reverse complement strand
TCCAGCCGCATTTGGTCAGCAGCTCTTCCCGCCGCACCGGTTTGGGTGTGTGGCGATCCACCAGCACCAGGTCGGCGTCGTAGCCCACCTGCAGCCGCCCTTTGTTGGGGATCCCGTAGAGGCGGGCTGGCGCCTCACACATCCACCGCACCACCTGCGCCAGCGTACAACGCCCCTGCTGGGCTGCCGTCAACATCAGGGGCAAGGCCGTCTCTACTCCCGGCATACCCGAGGGGGAGTGGGGATAGGGCTGAGCCTTTTCTTCCAAAGTATGAGGGGCATGGTCGGTGGCAATGCAATCCAGGATCCCGTCCTGCAGCCCCTGCCACAGTTGGGCCAGGTTAGCGGGATCCCGCAGGGGGGGGTTCATCTGGGCCAGGGATCCCAGCCGGGCGTAATCGGCGGTGCTGAGCAGCAGGTGCTGAGGGGTCACTTCTGCCGTCACCCAGGCCGGCTTGTGCTGGCGCAGCAGTTCCACCTCTAGGCCGGTGGAGAGGTGCAAAATGTGCAGCCGATGGCGGTAGCGGGTGGCCAAGTCCAAAGCCCGCCGTGAGGCGATCAGGGCCGATTCCTCGTCCTGAATTTGCGAGTGAACGGCTACATCTGTGCGTCCGGCAAACAGGGCCTTACGGGCTTTGATGCGAGACAGATCTTCGGCATGGACGGCAATTAAAAAGTTGGGATCCGTTTCCCCGAAAATCCGCTCCAGCGCCGCCTGATCATCCACCAACAGGGGCCCATGCATGGATCCCATGAAGATTTTGATGCCACAGGCTCCCTGCACCGTTTGCAACTCTTCTAAGTTATCGGCAGTGGCCCCGATGAAAAAGCCGTAATTGACCACACACTTGCTGCCTGCACGGGCCAACTTGTCATCCAGCGTCGCTTGGTCAATCGTCAGCGGGTCGGTGTTGGGCATCTCCAAAAAGCTGGTCACCCCGCCCCGGGCACAGGCCCAGGATCCCGTCTGCAGGTCTTCTTTGTGCTCTCGGCCCGGCTCGCGGAAGTGAACTTGCGGATCGATCACCCCCGGCATCAAGGTATGGCCCTCGGCGTCGATGACCTTGGCCACCCCTTCTGGCGAGAGGTTTTGGCCGATTTGGGCAATGCGCCCCTCCCGCACCAGCACATCCCCCCGCCAGGGATCCCCTTCCGGCACCAGCAGCTCAGCATTTCGGATCAGCAAATCTCCAGACAAAGCTCCGCCCTCCCCCAAAGGCGCTCTCAAGATAAAGACTATTGACTTGGCTCCGCCAGCACAGCCGCATCTGGATCCACTAACAGATGGGCGATCAGCCGATCCACCAACCGCGAGAGGGTTGCCTGTTCTTCTGGGCTGAGACAGCCGTAGGTTTGCTCCCGCAACTGCCAAATCAGAGGGGGTAAAACGTCTTTCAGCTCCTCCCCTGCAGGTGTGAGGTAGACCCGCCAAATCCGCCGATCCTCAGGATCTCGCTGCCGCCGGATCAGCTCCCGTTTTTCCATGCCATCCAACACCCCGGTCATGGTGCCCCCCAACTGCTGCAAGCGCTCACAAATAGTGGAAGTCGGGATCCCGTCTTCTTCCCAAAGGCAGCAGAGCACCACCCAATGGGAGATGGTCAGGCCAAAAGGCTCCAAATGAGACTGCAACTTCCGCCGCACCAATTGAGACAACAGCCGAATGCGGTAGCCCAGGGAGTTGGGGGCGAGAATGTCATGCCACCGTTCCAGGAAAGCCTGCTTTTCCGATTGAACCATCTCCCCGGTTTGACTGTTTCCCATCGGCGGCCTGGAATGCTCGGAATCTAAATCGCCCTATTTTATCTTTTACTGAGGAGAAGGAGAGAAGGAGCTTACGGTTTGCCGAGAAGGTTGTGTGATCTGCAGTACGGCCTAGCCCTTGCACAGCCAACAGACGATCTGCGGCCATTACAGTTGCAAAAGATATCCATAAAGATATCCATCAGGCCATACAACATTTTTTGGCTACCCATCAGCTAGAAATTGCAGGAGCCCCGCACTGTACCCGTAGGGTCGGTGTCGGGAGGAATGCTACAATAATACTGCGGACACCAGAAACGGTTGTTTAAGGCACTGGTAACGGTCGATTGGGGGTGCTGTAAACCACCCCAGAGGCTCGTGGTTGGCTTGCTAACTGCAGGGCTACTAAAAGCCCGCTCCGTACCGCCTAGCGGTTGGTGTCGGGTAGTTTACGTCACAGCCGACTGGGATCCCTGACAAGCAAAAGATGGGCTTGCCTTGGCCGGAGTCGATAACGCTGGAAAAGGCTGGCACAGAGATTTGCCAAGGCAGTTCGGATGGCACTAGAGTAGCGTCAAGTCTTTTGCCAGCCCGTTGTCCTTTGCAAGTGTCTTTGTGAGGTCATCATGCCGCTTATCCCACAGGGGTTGCGCCCCCATCGTCGTCTCCTCTGGGCAGGGATCCCGTTAGCTGGTGCTTTGGCCTTGGGGGCCTGCTGGAGCAACCCCACAGGTGCTGAAGTCGAGTCTCCCACATTGACTCAGAATCCCTTCCCCCCCATCCCCACTCCACCGCCGCCGCTGCCTTCCCCAAGTGGGACTCCGGGCCTTCCCCCTTGGTGGCCCCGCGCCCAATCGCCGCAGTGGGAAGATTCTCCTTACGCTTCGGTCTTGTCCGGCTTTTTGCAAGGATTGGCGGCCCAAGGGGGAGCGCTCTCTCAACAGGGGATCCTGCTCTGGACACCGGAAGGGGATCTGTTAGCGGAGCATTTATCGGATCGGCCTTTGCCGGTGGGAGCCTTGGATCAGTTGGCCATCAGCTTGATGGCCCTGGAGACTTGGGGTTACGAGCATCGCTTTGAGACCCGCTTCTACACCACAGGCCATCGGTTGGGCCATCGCTTGACGGGAGATTTGATCCTGGTGGGTGGCGGGGATCCCTACTTCACGGAAGCGAATGTGGCAGAGCTGGCCCACCATTTGCATAGCCTCAACATTCGCCAGATCGACGGGGATGTGAAGGTGTTGTCCCCCTTCCACCTGCTGGGCCAACCCGATCCTTTGGCCGGTGCTCGGCGTTTGGCAGAGCTCCTCAGCGATACGCAACAGCCCCACCCGGTTGCCATTCGCGGCTCGGTGTCAACCCTGACAGCCCTGCCCGCGGACGCCCACTGCTTGGCTCGTTATACCTCGCTACGCCTGGGATCCCTGTTGCAGATCCTCAATGGCAGCAACGACCGAGCCATGGCAGAAGCCCTGTTGGCGGAACTGGGGGGCGAAACAGCCCTGCTGGAGTACCTGCGGCAGCGGTTGGTGGCTCAGCCCATTTCCCGCCTGGATTCCCAAATGGCCCCCGCCGAGCAAGACATTCGCCTGGGGCAAAGAGGGCGAGCGCTGTACCTTTCCCCCCGCGCCCTAGCTCATCTCTGGGAACACCTGGTAGATTTCACAGATGGGGATCCGACTCGGATCTTGCCCAGAGCGGGCACTGGCCACAGCACCCTGCGGGCGCGCACCTTGCCCCCAGGCACGGCTGCTCAGGTGGGATCCGCTGCGAATCGGCTGATGACGATGGGGCAGCTGCCGAATGGCATCCACTTTGTCCTGCTCAACCAAGGTCCTGACCTGGGCATTTTGCGCCAGCAACAGGATCAGTTTCTGCAGGATGTGGTGGCCATTTCTGAGCCTCTCCGCCGCTAATGCTGACCTCAATTCGAACTTAATTTGAGATACAGCTCTCCCCCCACTTTCCCCATAGGAGGCGGAAGCTCAAGACCCCAGAGCCCCACAGGTTAGGAACAGGGTCAATTCATTTAAGAATGAGACGGCCCTGCAGCTAAGAAGGCATGGAGGTAGACCTCAGGAGGAAGCTTAGACCTGAGAGAGAGTCATAGGGTATGTCCAGGAAGGGAGCAGTTGCACGGATGAACAAGGTTAGTCGTGCAACAGTTTATCGCTGGCTGAACCGAGAAGACCTGAGGCCGACAAAAGTCAAGACCCGCAAGCGCAAGATAGACTCGGCTGCCCTGCAGCAAGACGGAGACCAGTACCCAGAAGCTCGACTGAAGGATAGAGCCCGGTCTGGCGTCCAACCCGTCCTGCCAGCGGGACGGAGTCCTCGCGCTATTGACTGTGCTCTTGAGAATGAGAAGGTGAAAGTAGCACAAAAAAAGAGTTATGGTCATTTCAATTAAACCAGGAGACTGCGCCCACACCTAAAACTTTGAATGCACGGGGCCATAGGGCTTTTCTCAATGGCCCAGGCAATGGCTCAGGCGTCTCACCCTAACCTGAAATGACTACCCGAAATGACCATAAGTACCTGTTTTTCTCCGACAATTGACTTTTGCTGCTGATGCAAACTCTTTGGCAGACCATCGCCCAGCACCTTTCAGAAGCAACAGGGGATCCCTTACGGCCCCTGCAGTATCGTTCTGTGGGCGGAGGCAGCATCAACGCCACCTATCGGTTTTCCTGCGCTTCCCAAAGCCCTCTTGCAGAAGGGGCAAGAGACTACTTCGTCAAATTGGCCCGTGGGGGAGAAAGGGCGCTGGAGATGTTTGCAGCGGAAGCTGCGGGCTTGCAAACCCTAGCGGCTGCCCAGGCCATTCGCGTACCTCAGCCCATTGTCTGGGGATCCGTAGGAGAGCAGGCCTACTTGGTGCTGGAATACCTGGAGCTAACCTCGCCCCGTCCGCACACTGCGGGTTTGTTGGGATCCCAGTTGGCCCAGTTGCACCGCACCCTATCCCCCAACGGCAGCTACGGTTGGGAGCGCGACAACACCATCGGCTCTACGCCTCAGATCAACAGTTGGCGGCAGAATTGGCCGGATTTTTATCGGGAACAGCGGCTGCTCTACCAGGTGAAATTGGCTTGCCAACAGGGGTATCGCGGCACGTGGGTGGCCCAAGCCGAACGGGTAATGGCGGAGCTGGAAGCCTTTTTTCAGGACTACAGGCCAGAACCCGCTCTGTTGCATGGAGATCTGTGGGGCGGCAACTACGGGGCCTTGGCCGATGGATCCCCGGTGATTTTCGATCCGGCCACCTACTACGGGGATCGAGAGACGGATCTGGCGATGACAGAACTGTTTGGCGGCTTTCCAGCCGAGTTCTATCGGGCTTATCAGCAGACCTATCCTTTGGATAAGGGATATCCTCACCGCAAGCCCCTCTACCAGCTCTACCACTGGCTCAACCATCTCAACCTGTTTGGAGAGGGCTACCTAGGCTCGGTGCAGCGGGCTTTGCAGCAGTGTTTGCAATTTCTTGGATAAATCGTATGGTTGTTCAGGTTAAGATGAGACGCCTGGGCTACTGATCGCGCCAGCGGGACGGAGTCCTTGAAAAACCTTCTAACCCCCTGCATTATTGCTCCGCAACGCTGACGCGAAGACGCGACCAACGGTTTAGGTGTGGGCACAGTGTTCTGAGTTTGAGTGGAAATGACGATATGTCCATTCCCAAGCCGTTCGCGCCAGTGGGACAGAGTCCTTGGGGGGTAGCTCCCTCTGGGAGAGAAGCTGGGGGTGAGGGGGATCTGTCTCGAAGTAAACTGATCTGAAACGGCTAGGGGGTCTTCTCCGGCGAGGATTCCCCTGCCATGACCACAGCCCCCATGTCCCCCAACAGGCGGGACTGGTTGCGCAATACTCCCAGCAAATTGAGCCGGCTGGCCCGTCGCACAGGATCCGGATCCATCACCAGAACGGCTTCAAAAAACTGGGCTACCTGAGGGGCTGCCGCTTGCAGAGCTTCCACCAAGGGAACAAAATCTCCCCGTAAGGCCGGCTCCACCCCCAGACGATAGATTTTCTGGCAAGCCTCGTACAACTCCCTTTCTGCCGCCTCCTGCAACTGACCGGGATCCACGGCGGCTGCCGGATCCACCACGGCGTAGTCCAAATCCCCTTGGGCTGCCAGGCGGGCACAGCGATTGAGGGTGGGATAGAGATCCGCCAATTCCCCGGTGGCCCGCAGGTGTTGCAGGTACTCCGCCCGCAGCAAAGTCAAGGGCAGGTTGCCCAGGGCCCGCAAGGTGAGCTCGGCCTTCTGGGGATCCTCGGTTTTGACCAACTCGGGATCCCCCACCACAGCCCTGACCAAGTCGTAATCAATCCGTTTTTCCTCCTGCAAAAGGGTCTGTATCCGTTGGGCCAAAAACTCCTGCAAGGCTCGCAAGGTGTGGACATCGCCAAAGGCATAGTCCTGCACCACGCTCTGCAACAGCAAGTTGAAGTCAAAAGTCCAGCCGGCATCCCAGGCAACCAGCACCAGGCTGTTGGCGGCCCGCCGCAGGGCAAAGCGATCCGAGGAGCCGGTGGGGATCCGCCCCAAGCGAAACATGCCCACCAAGGTATCCAGGCGATCTGCCCAGCCCACCACCCGCCCCGTCAGTGCTGTGGGCAAAGCGTCCCCCGCTCCCAAAGGCCAGTAGTGTTGCTCAATCCCCTCGGCTACCGCCTCCGGTTCCCCATCCTGCCGAGCGTAGTCGGCCCCCATGATCCCCTGCAGCTCCGGGAATTCGTACACCATTTGGGTAACTAGATCCGCTTTGCACAGTTGGGCGGTGCGCTCCACCAGCGCTTGTTCCTGGGCATCCAAGTTCAAGGCAGCGGCAATGAGGCGGCTGATGTGGCGGATGCGCTCCACCTTGTCCCGCATGGAGCCCAGCCCTTCGGCAAAAGTAACCGCCTGCAGGCGTTCCACCCGCTGCGCCAAGGGGATCCGCCGATCCTCCTCGTAGAAAAAGCGGGCATCCGCCAGGCGCGCCCGCACCACACGGCTGTTGCCTGCCCCGATCCGCTCCGATTGCCGGGGGTCGCCGTTGGAGATGGTGATGAAATAGGGCAGCAATTTCTGGGGATCCCGGCCATCCCGTACTGGGAAGTAGCGCTGGTGAGTGATCATCACCGTCTCGATCACCGCAGGGGGCAAGCGCAAAAACTCTGGCTCAAAGCGCCCCAAAACCGCCGTCGGCCACTCCACCAAGTGCACCACCTCCCGCAGCAAAGGAGCAGGGATCTGGGCTTCCCCATTCACTTGCCTGGCCAGCTTGGTCACCTCAGCCTGAATGTATGCCTCTCGCGCTGTTGGATCGGGGCTGACCCCCGCCTCTTGCATTTGCTGAACGTAGCTCTCGGCCCGCTCCAGGACAACCTGCTGGGATCCCAAAACGCGGTGCCCCCGGCTCACCCGCCCCGCCACCAAGCCCGGCATGGAATTGTCCTCGTGGGTCGGCAGCAGCAAAGGCAGCACCTGATCATCCCAAAGGGAGACCAGCCAGCGGATGGGGCGCGGAAACTTCAGATCCCCGCAGGCCCAGCGCATCAGCCGTTCCCCACTCAAGTTGGTAATCCAGGCGGGTGCCAATTCTTGGAGCACAGCTGCTGTTGGCCGGCCTCGCACCCGCTGCACCGCAAACACAAAGGATCCCTTGCCCACTTGCCGGATTTCCAGGCTGCCGGGATCCACCCCTTGTTTTTGGGCAAATTTTTCCCCGGCAGGAGTGAGCTGGCCATCTTGGTAGGCGACCTGAGCCGGCGGCCCCTTCACCTCTAGGGTGCGATCCGGCTGCTGGGTGGGCAACCCCTGCAACAAAACCGCCAGGCGGCGCGGCGTACCGAAAAGCTGCATCTGCTCCGCTTGCAGATGAGCCTCCGCCAAAGAGGCCGGGATCCCGGTTCGCCACTGCTCCAGAGCCGAATCCACAAAACTGGCTGGGAGCTCTTCACAGCCGACTTCCAGCAAATAGGCAACCATACTGATACATTTACGCTGAACACTGCTGAACATCACTGTTCAACTATGCAGCGATAGCATTCTGTTTGTTTCCATTCGCGTTAGCGGGACGGAGTCCAAACAGAATGGCGGTATCCCGCAAAGCTTTGAGTAGAATACCCAAAGCGCAGTTTCCGTGTCGTCTTACTACCAATTTTCTGCTTTGCTTTGGCTACCATGTTGGCAGACTCGAAAGTAAACAGAAAGATCAACTGGTAGTAATCCGTACTGAACATATTATACATCATTTTCAGTATAGTTGAGCTTATTATTGACTAGAGTCATGCTCCTGTGCTCCGTAGGGTACCATCCCCACTTCCTCAATCAACATAGTCTATGGCTCTGGGCCTCCCTTCTGGCTCACGACTGCTCCGAACCTGGGGTATCCCAGTTTACCAGGGGAGCCGGGGCGTCGTTGAGACAAGAGCTCCAGTCCGCCAGACAACACCCCAATGCCATCCCTGTCAAGTGGGCTCTGCGGCCGCCAGAACCCCATCTCCTTGGCGCAAGGGATGAGCTGAATCCCGTGGCAAATGCACCACGATGATGGGAAGGCTGGGTCGGTTGCGGGCGATGGTCTCTGGCTCTCGGCCCAGACGCGACCGGTTGCCGGTTTCGCTGGGAACCAATACCAACACATCTCCTGGCTGCAGCGCTTTGAAGGCTTCCGCCACCACCCCCCCCTGCACCCGCTGAACCGGCAAGTGGGCATAGCTTTCTGCCGGCAAGGCTGGGGAGCTTTTCCGCCCAGGTCGGGTTTGCACCAGCAGGATCTGCAAACCTGCTTTCAATTCGCCGGCCAGCGTTTGTGCCAGCCCAATGGTCTGCTGCAGGGATCCGGGAGAGACCTCCAGCTCCGGTGCAACCAAGAGGATGCGGCGCGCCGTCTCGATGGGTACCGGAAACCGCGTGATCAACACTGGGATCCCCACCTGCCGCACCACCGCGCCGATGATGCTGCCGAAAAAGTTCTCTGTATAGGTGGAGTAGCCCTTCCAGCCCAGGATCACCAAGGTCGCCCGCCGTTCCGCCGCCGAGCGAATGATCCCTTTTTCCACCGAGTCATCCACCCGCCGAATCGGCTCCACTCGGGTCACGGCGCTGTGGGCCAGAGCTTCTGCAAAGGTCAACAACTGCTCTTGCCGAGCCAGGGCTGCCGGCGAGATCCCAGCACGGTCAGACAAAACATGCAGCGGCAGCAGCGTTCCCCCATCTTTTTTGGCCAAAATCAACGCCAACTGCAGCAGGTTGCTTTCGGTATCCGGGTTGGCCACCGGCACCAAGACGCGAGCTCCCCAATCTGGCTTGGGCAATTCGGTGGACTCTGCCGCCACTTCGGCTGGCTGCATTTGCTCTCCCCAGCGGGCCACAATCCAAGGCGAGGCAACACAGGTCACCAGGATCATGGCAATGGTGCCGTTCACCGTCAGCTCATCCACCAACTCCACCTGAAAAGCCACCGTGATCGCCGCCAGGGTAGCCGCCGCCTGAGCCATCGACAAACCGAACATGATCATCGTGCTGGCAAAGCGCCAGCCAAACAGTTGGGCCGGGATCCAAGCGGCCAGAAACTTGCTCACCACCTCCGCTGCGATCATCACCCCTCCCACCAGCAGCGAGCGCGGCTCTCCCAAGAGAATGCCGGGATTGATCAGCATCCCCACCGAGATCAAGAAAAAAGGCACAAACAGGGTGTTGCCGATAAACTGAATCCGGTTCATCAGGGGGCTGAGCTGGGGGATGATGGGGGTAATGGCCGTCCCGGCCAGAAAGGCTCCCACCACCGGCTCAATGCCGATCAACCCCGCTCCGTAGGCCACCACAAACAAAGTGGCGATCACGAAAGTAAACTCTGCTCCCTCGTCGTGACCAAAGCGTTGAAAGAACCAACTGCCCAGCTTAGGCACCCCCCACAGGGTGGCAAACGTGTAGAGGGCAATGGAAGGGATCAACGTCAGCCAAAAGCGCAGCGACAGCTCCCCTTGGTGGGCGCGCACCACCACCGCCAGCACCAACAAAGCCAGGACATTCGTGATAAGGGTGGCCCCCAAAGTTGCCGTCACCGTCTGCAGGCGCATCAACCCCAGCTTCGAGATGATGGGCAGACCGATCAGGGTATGGGAGGCAAAACAAGAGGCCACCAGCACCGCCGCCAGAAAGCCATACCCAATGGCCAACATGGCTGCTGTGCCGATGAGCATGGGCAACAGAAAGGTGAGCGCCCCGAAGAGGGTGGCCTTCCCGGCATTGAGCTTCAAATCTTCCAGACTGGTCTCCAGCCCCGCCATGAACATGAGAAACAACAGCCCCACCGTGCCCAGCAGGATGATGGTCTCGTCCCGCCGCAAGATGCCCAAGCCGTAGGGCCCCACCACCAGCCCAGCCAAGATTAACCCGATGATCCCCGGCAGGCGCAGCCGCTCAAATAGCAAGGGAGCCACCAGCATGATGGTCAGGATGATCAAAAACACCAGCACCGGATTCTCAACAGGGCCGATCAGGGCTAGAGGGATCCCCGAAATTTGCAGCCAGTTAGCCAGCATAAATCACCCGACAGACAGCTAATGAACAGACCCGGCAAAGCATCCGCATGAGTCTATCAGATCCCTCCAGATCCAAGTAGCTCTCGATGCCCCACAGACTTTGTCCGGCCTTCAATCGCTGGCAGGGCGTTTAACAAGTACTTAAAAGCACATCAAATACATTGGGAATGAAGACTGCTGGGCAGGGATGGCCGGAGAAAGGCGGGAGAAACCCCCGAGAAACACGCATTAAAATCAGAGGGTACATGCTCTTGGGCTGCCCATGAACCAGCTTGCTCCTGGAAAAGTGATCGGCCAGCGCTATCAACTGGTTCACAGCATTGCAGCGGGCGGCATGGGGCAGGTGTTCAAGGCTGTCGATACGCGCCTGTTCAACCGTCCGGTGGCGGTCAAGCTGTTGCACCAAAACTTAGCAGGCGATGACAACACCCGACGCCAGTTGCACAAACGTTTTCAGCAGGAAATTCGCATCAGCACGTTGTTGGGGGAGCACCCTGCCATTGTCAAGGTATTGGACTATGGCCTAGAGAACGACCAACCTTACCTGGTGATGGAATACCTAACGGGGCGCAGTTTGGGGGAGCTGATGCTCAAGCAGCCGGTGCTGCCGCCTCAACAGGTGGTGAGGATGGCCCGCCAAGTATGCGCCGGTCTCTATTACGCCCACAACCTGGAGACTGAGCAGGATGGCCATCTCATCAAGGGGGTGATCCATCGCGACATCAAACCCAGCAACCTCTTCGTCCTAAAAGATGAAACGTTGGGGGAAACCGTCAAAATCTTGGATTTCGGCATTGCCAAGCTCCTCAGCGACGTTTCCCTTGCCCTCGGCACCCAGACCACCGGCTTTTTGGGTACGGTGCGCTACGCCTCTCCCGAACAGGTGCGCGGGGAAGCCCTGGATGCCCGCTCGGATATCTACTCGTTTGGCGTGGTGCTCTACCGCATGTTGACCGGGCAACACCCCCTCCAGCCGAAGAGCGATTCTTTCCCCGGCTGGTACGAGGCCCACAATTACCAGCAGCCCCAACCCTTCAATCGCGCAAATTTGCCCTATGAGATTCCGCTGGAGCTGGAACAGGTGGTGCTCTCCTGTCTGGCCAAAGATCCCGACCGGCGGCCCCAAGATATGAAGGTTCTCAGCGCCCAATTGGAGGGATCCCTGCGCTCCCAGAGCGCTGCCAGCTCTTCCCTCGCGTCCCCC
This sequence comes from Thermostichus sp. MS-CIW-41, assembly GCF_054058915.1. NCBI lineage: Bacteria > Bacillati > Cyanobacteriota > Cyanophyceae > Thermostichales > Thermostichaceae > Thermostichus > Thermostichus sp. MS-CIW-41. The sequence goes on along the minus strand of NZ_JBSSBO010000033.1, from coordinate 21,234 downwards.
CCAGCCGCACCCATCTTCTCCGAGCGTACCCTGGCGGCGGTGGATGCAGGGCAGTCGGGCACACACCTGCTCAGTACCCAGGCAGAGCCCGAGGCCAAGCCGTTTCCCCTCTGGGCTGGGATAGCCCTTTTTGTGGTCATTGCGGGGAGCACCTTCTGGGGCCTGCGTCTGCTGTTGGATCCGGGCCCAGGCAGCGAAAGACCGCCTGCTGCCCCCGAACGCCCCCTTCCAGTCGGCGGTGCAGAGCACCCTGAGCGGGATCCCTCAGCCACTCCTGAACCCCTGCTGGACTGGCTGCTACGGGATCCGGAGGGTGAACTGGTGTTTGAGGATGATCCTGCCCCTGATCCGGGAATGGGTGAGTCTGCAAGCGAGCCCACACCCAGGCCAGCGGCAACTCCAGAGGCAGTGTCCTCTACCCCTCAGCCCCCTGCTCCAACTCAGCAGGTGTCACCTCCTCCTCCAGCCCCTGCTGTGCCTCCACCCCGACCGGTTGCAGTGCCCACACCCCCTCCCCCTGCTCCACCTTCTCCAGCCCCTGTCCCGGCCAAGCCTCTCCCCCCGCCGCCCATCAATCAACCTTTGTTCCCCCAGATGAACCGGGTTGCTCCAACTCCTGCTCCCCCTGCAGCACCCCCAACCCAACCCCCTACCCCCGGCTTTCTGGAGCGGTTGCGCGAGGAGCGGGAACGCCTGGGAAGAGACTAGAGGCAAAAAAGGGATCCCCAAGGATCCCTTCGCAAACAGAGACATAGGGCTAGTCTTCGATGGGATCCCCCGTCAAGGGATCCCAGAACAGGTAGAGTCAGGCGGCAGCCAGCCGGGCATTGGCGGCATCCCAGTTCACCAGGTGCTCCAGGTAGGCGCTGATGAAGTCAGGCCGCCGGTTTTGGTAATCCAGGTAGTAGGCGTGCTCCCACACATCCAAAGTGAGCAGGGGCGTTTGGCCGTAAACCAGGGGGTTTTCGGCATTGGGGGTTTTGGTGACCTTCAGGGTGCCGTTGTCCAGCACCAGCCAGGCCCAACCGCTGCCAAATTGGGTGGCGGCTGCCGTCTTGAAGGCTTCTGCAAACTTGTCATAGCCGCCAAAGTCGGCGTTGATCTTGTCGGCAATAGGCCCGGTAGGCGCACCTCCCCCGCCTGGCTTCATGGATTCCCAGAAAAAGGTGTGATTCCAAACTTGGGCAGCATTGTTGAAGATACCCGCTTTGCTGGGATCCCCAAAGGTGGCTTTGATGATCTCCTCCAGAGACTTGTTGGCCAGATCGGTGCCCTCGATGAGCTTGTTCAGGTTGGCTACGTAGGCCGCGTGGTGCTTGCCGTGGTGGAAGGAAAACGTTTCTGCCGACATGTAGGGCTTCAGCGCGTCGGCAGGATAGGGCAGAGCCGGGAGTTCAAAAGCCATAATCGTCTGTCCTCTGTGTCTTGTGCAAGGAATGCAAGAAAGAACGCGGTGAAGGGTCAGGAGAACCAGAAAAAGGCGTTACCTTTCTTTGCAGTCTTAGTGTAACTCAGAATCAGTACGCGCTGGGATCCCTTGGACACCTCGATTCCGGTTGGAACCCTGCTCGACCCCAGAGAGGTGGAATCGCGGCTGTCTCAGCCCAATGGCCGATAACCACTTGTTGGCCAGCGGTCGGAAAAGCGAGATCGTCCCGGCTGGAAAGCGCTAACGGGATCCCTCCCGCAGCAGCTCAATCAGCAGGGGAGCGACATCCCTGAGCAGGGGGATCAAAACCGCCGTGATGGCGGCAATGGTAACCACATTGCGGGTGAAGTTGAGGGTATCGCGGCTGAGCTGGAAAAACCGCTCGTCCCAGCGTTTGACCTCGGCCTCCAGACGTTCTTCGGCGCCAGCAATGCGCTCCTCGGCTTTGGCAATGCGTTCCTCGGCTCTGGCAATGCGTTCCTCGGCTCTGGCAATGCGCTCCTCGGTGCCGGCAATGGTTTGCATCAGCTCTTGGTTTTGTCGGGCCAGTTGGGCGATGGCCTGGGCATTGGCCTCCACCGTGCGCTCGATACGCGCCAGCCGCTCTTCGCTGTAGGTCATGGATCCCCCCTAGGGACGACGGAACTGATGCGGGCTGGGAAAGTCCTGGGGTGGGATCCCTTGCAGAGCCTCAGTCATAAAGCGCTTCCAGGTGGGGGCAACAAAGGCCCCGCCGGTGGTGCCGGGCAGCATGGGGGAGTTGTTGTCGTTGCCGATCCAAATGGCGGTAGACAGTTGGGGCACGTAGCCGATGAACCAAGCGTCGCGGAAATCGGAGGTGGTGCCGGTTTTACCGGCCACGGGTCGCCCGTCATCCAAACGAGCCGCCGTCCCGGTGCCTTGGGTCACTACCCCTTTGAGGATTTGGTTGAGCGTAGCCACCGCCCAGGGATCCAAAACCCGCTGCGGCTGAGGCCTGGCCTCGAAGAGGATTTGGCCGTTGCGATCCACCACCTGGGCCAAGAGGGTCGGCTCCACCCGATATCCGCCATTGGCAAAGACCGCATAGCTGGCCGCCATCTCCAGGGGGCTGACGCTGGCCGAGCCCAGAGCTGTAGCCAAGTTGGGGAACATCTCGGCAGTAATACCCGTGGCCTGAGCCGCTGCGATGACGTTGCGGATCCCAACATCATCGGCCAACTTGACCGTGGGCACGTTGCGGGAGAGCTCCAAAGCCCGAGCAAAGGTGAGGGAGCCATAGAAGGTGTTGTCGTAGTTTTTCGGGCTGTAGGGCGGCGAGCCGGGATAGGTGACGGGGGTATCTTCCAAGATGCTGCCGGGTGAATAGCGCCCGCTGGCCAGAGCCGCGTAGTACACATAGGGCTTAAAGGTGGATCCCGTTTGGCGAAACGCCTGGGTGGCGCGGTTAAATTGGCCCCGCTGAGCGTTGATCCCGCCCACAATGGCTTTCACATAGCCGGTACGGGGATCCACTGCCGCCAAAGCTATTTGATCGGCACGACGAGCTGCCCCAATGCGGGGGCCATCTTCGTTGACAATGCGCTGGGCAAGGCGCTGCAGACGCAGATCGATGGTGGACTGAACCCGCAGACCTCCTTGCATTAGAGCTTGTTCCCCATAGCGGCGCCGCAGCTCCGCCTCAATGGCGTCGGTAACTGCTGGGGCGTTACTTTGAAAGGAGGTAATGCGGCCTAAGGTCAGCTTTTGCTCCCGCGCCGCCTGGACTTCCTCGGGGGTAATCCACTTCAGCTCCACCAGACGATCCAGCACCAGGTGTTGCCGCCGTTTGGCTCCCTCCAGGTTGCGAAAGGGGCTGAGGGTTTCCGGGGCCGGCAGGATCCCAGCCAACATCGCCGCTTCAGCCAAGTTCAGTTCAGACGCATCCTTGTTGAAGTAGCTGCGGGCCGCCGCCTGGATGCCGTAGAGATTGTGCCCCCAGTACACCTGGTTGAGGTACATCTCCAGGATCTCGTCTTTGCTGAAGACCTGTTCTAGGCGCACCGCCAACACGATCTCGGCGACTTTACGGCTGAGGGTACGCTCCGGCCTCAAAAACAGGTTCTTGACCAACTGCATTGTCAGGGTGGATCCCCCCCCCGCCGAGCCTATACCCCCCTCCACACTGCCTAGGATCGCCCGGCCCAAGCTGACCGGATTAATGCCTGGATGGGTGTAAAAGTGGCTGTCTTCAATGGCCAGCAAGGCCTTTTTCATCTCCGGCGAGACCTGTTCAAGGGAGATCACTTCCCGGTTGGCCTCCCCGTGTAGGCTGGCAATGGGCTCGCCCCGAATATCGACAATGTGGGTGGTGGCAATGGGCACGTAATCCCGCAATTGATGCACGTCCGGCAAGTTGCGGAAGCTAATGGCCAGCCCCACCAATCCGGCAGCCGTCGCCGTGGATCCCAAGAGCAGGGATCCCAGCAACAGATTGCCCACCACACCGGCAACCTGGGCGATCCGGGAGGGGCGGGTGGGTGGGGCATAGTCGGCGTGCTCGTCAAACCCCGATCCGGAAAAAGGGGAATTGGAGACACGCTCCAACCCCGGCTTTCTCGCCCGGCGGGCCAATGGTCTGCGACCGTAGGTCACGTCAAAAACCCTGTCACGTCCGTGTTGCAAAGCAACAACAAGCCAGACCCATTATAGGGCGGCGTCTATTGGGGCAGCAGGATGGCCAACCCTGCCCATCGACAACTCCAACCGGGCTAGGGGGAGAAGATCTTGAGTTGAGAATCGAGCATCTTTTGCGTGGGCTTAAAATGGCTCATGGGTTCAGCCGGAGGATCAGGCTTTGAGTATATCGTCAGCCTCAGTTTCGCCAGCGTACCGGGATCCGTTGATAGCCCAAATTGTTGAGCGGGGGGTGGCCGAGATCTTTCCGGGAGGGCCTGCTGCCCTGGCGGAGCGCCTGGCCACAACAAATCGTCCCTTGCGGGTGAAGCTGGGCATCGATCCCACCCGACCGGATCTACACCTGGGCCATTCAGTGGTGCTGCGCAAGTTGCGCCAGTTCCAGGATGCGGGCCATGTGGCTATTTTGCTCATCGGGGACTTCACGGCGCTGGTCGGGGATCCCACTGGCCAATCGCAGGCCCGTCCCCGCCTCACCCCAGCAGAAGTGGAGGAAAACGCCCGCACCTACTTGGAGCAGGCCGGCAAGATCTTGGATTTTGAGACCCCTGGCCGGCTGGAGGTGCGCCGCAACAGCGAGTGGCTGGCCCACCTGACTCTCAGCGAGCTGATCGAACTCCAGGCCCAGATGACGGTGGGGCAGATGCTGGCCAAAGAAGACTTTGCCCAGCGCTACCGCGCTGGAACGCCAATTTATCTGCACGAATTTCTCTATCCCCTCCTGCAGGGCTACGACTCGGTGGCTCTGGCAGCCGACGTAGAACTGGGGGGAACCGACCAGCGCTTTAACCTGCTCACCGGTCGGGATCTGCAAATTTGGAAGGGCCAAGCGCCGCAGTTCTGCGTGACGGTGCCGCTTTTGGAGGGGTTGGACGGGTACCAGAAAATGTCCAAGTCCAAAAACAACTACGTGGGGCTGACTGAGGATCCCCTCACCATGTACTCCAAGCTGGAGAAGGTGCCGGATCACCTGGTGGAGCGCTACTTTGAGTTGCTCACCTCAGTGCCCCTTGCCGAGCTGCCGCAGGATCCCCGCCAGCGGCAGATCCTCCTAGCCAAGACCCTAGTGGCCCAGTTTCACTCCCCTGCAGCGGCAGAAGAGGCCCAGCGCACCGCCCAAGCCCTGGTGCTAGACGGTATTCTTGCCGAAACGGGATCCATCCCCACCTTTGCCATCGATGGGTTGTCTTACCCTGTTAAACTCAGCTACATCCTGCGTGAGTGTGGCCTGTGCAAGAGTGCCGCCGAGGCCCGTCGGCAGATTCAAGGGGGCGCCGTGCGGCTGGATGGGCAAAAGGTGGAGGATCCCGACCTGGAGTTTGCCCATGCCTCGGAGCTGGCCGGGCGGATTTTGCAGGTGGGCAAAAAGGCCTTTCGTCGGCTAGTGAAAGGCGCAGATTAGTCTTCCCCTCTCCCTGTGGGAAAGGGGTGAGGGGATCCATCAACGGGTAGGCTTGAAGCCGAGTCCGGTTTTTTTCTGCCTGGTCTTGGCTGGGGGATCGGACAGAGGAGAAGCTGACGAAGTTGGCGGGAAAACGGGCTCCGGTTTGGGCCGGATCGAGCCTGCCTCGGCTACTGCCTCAGAGAGCTTTTGCCGCACCAGCTCCTGAGTCTCCAAAATGTTGGGATCCGCCGCCCATTCCGGGGCCTCTCGAACGGGATCATCCTCGGAGGTGAACTCCAGGTCGTAGGTCTCGGCGCGGTAATCGAGGCTGAAGCATTCCCAAGCCCGCAGACTGTAAAAATAGGGGAACAAACGCACAATGCGCTCAATATCCAGGTGCGCAGCAAAGCGACGAAAAGCCTCTTCTTCAGACACCGGAAAAGGGGCGTAATGTTCTGAAACAAACCACCGCAAGAACTTCCGCGCCTCTGGGATGATCTGCTGGGCAGGCAGGGATCCCAGCACCGCTGCGTTGAAGCAGTTGACCAACAGGTGCTCCAGCATTACCGCGTTGTACTCGGCAAAGCAAGCTTGCTCGCGGCTTTCCACCGGCTGCCAGGGCATGTTGCCGTTGGCGGCAATGAGCAGGTGAACCAGGTCATGGGAGGGGTTGGTTTGGATGTAGCCGTGCCCCTCCAACTTGGCGCCATCGCAGCTAAAGAGCTGGTGTTGGGGGCTCCAATAGAACTTGAGTTGCTTTGCCGCCATGTTCAGTTCTCCTCCTCACCCAGGGGATCCTTTTAGAGCTTACACCTGCACTGATGAGCTGCTATGAACTATAGGCCACGGAGGAGAGCGCCGGCTTATTTGACAATTGGTCAGCGAGAACGCTTGCCACAAGTGGCAAAACAAAGGGGTCTTTATCTCGAAGCAATTCTCGGAGCAGACAGGCTTTAGCCGCCCTACTAGGCTCAAAGCTGAGACCCGCTGTGCTCGCATTGTGAAAAAAGATGAACTCGAGATCCTCTAACTGCAGTAAAAATCTCTACGCCTACACCAAGTGCTACAGTAGCTTTCGGAATTACTGGGTGGTATTGTAACTCCCTACTTTCATGCCACCCCACTATGCTTGCACTGGCAGCTGCAATGGCTGTAAAAATACAGCCCGGTCAAGTAAAAAGCCAAAAAGCTGGTTGGCTGCTTCTCCTGGTGCTCGTGGGAAGCTGCCTTGTCGGCTGTGGCTCTTCCGGCGGTACAGGCATTGAGCCGTCGGCTGTGGGATCCCAAGCTCGCCTGACGTTCAATGGGGCTCTGACCCGCTCCTTTTCTGGCACACAAGGGGAAATGGAGTTCAACATCGCCCTCCTGCAAGGCGGGGATCCGCCCCAACCAATAACCCAGCTCTCTGCCAGTCAGGTCAGCCTGCAGGTAAACCGGGTAACCGACTTGCTAGGGATCCCGCAGCCGGTAACCTTGACCCTGACACCCACCCGGATCGAGAACCCCCCGCCGGATCTGCCTCAGCGGCCTTTGCTCATGGCTGTGCTGATGGATGGCTCAGGCAGCCTGTTGGTCTTGGATCCCCAATCTCGGCGCTTCCTGGCTGTTTTTCGGCTCCTGGATCAATTTCGCCCTGCACCCCTGGATCTGGGCGCCATTCTGCGCTTTGACAACCGGGGGGCAGGTTTTGGCCTTACAGCTTTGGGGCAGCCCCTGCGCACAGCTCAGCTATTGCAGGACTTCACCGGCGACAAAGAGCTGCTGAGACGAGGGGTTTTGCGTGCTGTTCCCGGAGGGAACACCGCCCTTTACGATGCCACGGTGGAAGCCGGGCGTTTCTTGAGCGACTTTCGGTCCACCGAGCGTTTCAACCGCCGCTTGGTGGTATTCACCGATGGGATTGACAACGAAAGCACCCGCTCCATCAACCAAGCTACTCAGGAGCTGACAACTTTGGCCAGAGAGCGAGGACAAAAACTCACCGTGTATGTGGTTGGGTTGGGGGTCGATTTGAATCTTCTGGAGTTACAGCGTCTGGCTGCAGCTACTGAGGGGACTTTTGTGCTGGCACGGTTTTCTGAAGGGCTGGAAGCTCCCTTTGCCAATTTGTTCCCTGCTGCCATTGGGGAGCACCGCCTGCAGGTGAGGGTGCAAAGCAACGTTCCGCTATCTGCTGGTTCCTATCTTCTCAGTGGCGAGCTGAGAGTTGAGAGAGAAGGCAGCCGTTTTGTGGCGCCCTTCAGCGACGCTGTTCTCACGGTGGGATCCCGCTAGAGTCATTCCGCAGGCTGACAACATCCCTAATCGAGAGCGAGGCGATAAGCAAATGTTTCGACGACTCGGTATACCCAGAAGATTTTGGCAACCGGCTGCGCTTGTCCTGGCGGCAGTGCTTACAGGTTCCCTAACGGTTTTCCTGAAAGGTTGCGGTGGTGGTACCTCCAGCAGCCCCTCGACCGTGGGGTCGCCGCCAAGGGATCCCGGCTCCGGCTTTGCCTCTGCCATTTTGGGGTTGGTGGTGGATCCCTTTGCTCAGCTTTGCCCTTCAGGCTCAACAGCCGCCCTTTGTTCGGGAGGGCCGCTCTTTTCAAGAGGCAATAAGGTTGAGTTGTTCAACCTAAGCTCAAGAGGGGACATTTTGTTGCCTGCCCTGTCAACTGCTGCTTTAGAGGGCAACTTGCGGTTCACCATTCCCTTTTCCGGATCGATTATTCAACCGCCGGGGAAGTTGGTATCGGTTCAGTCCAACCTATTGGGCCAAGGGCGTCAGTCCGGCCAGTCTATACCCCTGCGGGGATTTGTTTTCAGTGCTGCTGTGGATGTTTCCCCTTGGAGTGAAGCCCTTTATCGCATCTTGCTGCGGGAGCGGGATAGAGTACCTTTCTCCAACTTAGCTCCCCCCGAAGTTAGGGATCTGGAGAATATTCTGTTTGTCAGCGTACCTCTTTCCAGAACAGCCCGAGACTTGGAGGAAATCATTACGGACATTATTCGACAAGCGGATCAACTTAGTTTTAATCAGCTTCGCTTTGTGGAAGATCTCATTCGCGTTTGCTATGCCCCAGAAGGCAATCAATCGGATCAGCCCTGCCGCCTCCGCATTCCCGTACCCCTACCGCCGGCACCTACGCCGACTCCATTTGTGCCTGCTCCTGAAACTCCCGCTCTTCCCACCATCATCACCAACAGAGCTGTTGTTCGTTCAGCATCGGGCTCGTTGCTCTTTAGCAACACGGTTTCGGTGAGGGTAGATAACTGATGGCTGCCTCGTTTTAGTCAAGTTTGGTCAAGCTGGTTTTGTGTTCTCAGAGAACGCGCTGAGAGAGCCGAGGAGTGTTGAATGCTGACCTCAAAACCGTCTTCATTTCGTCCTGGTCAACTGGAAAGATTGCTTTGCTTTTTTAGTCGCAGCCTGGGCACCGTTTCCACAGCCCTGCTGATGGTTCTCTTGGGGGTAGAGCAAGCTAGCTTCCTCCGACACCCACACCCACCCCGACGCCCACGCCCACTCCAACACCCACACCCACCCCGACACCGACGCCCACACTCACTCCGACGCCCACACCCAGCCCAGCACCTCCCCCAGGCGAAGGGATCCGACTGGTCAAGCGGATTACCGCTCTCAACGGAACTCCTATCCCCGAATTCTTCGACGAGCCCACCGACCCCAACGACAACCCAGGGATCCCTTGGCCAGGCGGAGCCAGCACCTTCCTGCAGGGGGCCATCAACCTGCCGGTGCGCCCAGGAGCGCGGGTGCAGTTTGCCATCTACTTCCTGCTGGACTCGCCCGCTTCCACCTTTGTGGTGTGTGATCCCCTGGCGCCTGGCTTGCAGTATGTGCCGGGCAGCCTGTCGGTGAGCACAGGGGGAGGGGGAGCCTTCATTCCGCCGGGTGGGGCCGTGCCGCCTGCTTGTGGGGGCATCAGCAACCCCAACGGTGTGGTGGTGGTGAATGTGGGGGGAGGCAGTTCTGGCTCAGCCGGTGTCGTCCGCTTCGAGGTCACTGTTCCCAGGTAAAAGCCATTCCACCGTTGCTCCTCAACTGGGAGCAGCCTCTCATCCCGAGGTGAGGCCATGCCTTATCGGCTGGCGGAAGGGAAGTGGGAGTGGAATGGGAAATCCACTGCAGCCGGCGGTAGATTTAGGGAGAGGAGATCCATGATATGAGGGTGGCTGATTGCCAAGGCCCTCTCCCTGTCTATGGCTTGTTGCCGCAGGTGAGCAGGTGTGGATCCTCTTACTAGGCCATCTTGATTGACAGAGAGGCAAGGTGTGGGCAAATACAGCTCTAGGTTCGTATTGCCTTTGTTGGCGAGTATAGCAGCAGCAGGTTTGCAATTGCCTTCGCCGGCACAGACTACGATCTACGTCACCACCTCAACGGATGCTATAGCCGCTGATGACCTCTGCTCTCTGCGGGAGGCCGTGATAGCCGCAAACACCGATTCAGCAGTGGATGGGTGTCCTGCGGGCTCAGGTGCGGACACGATTGTGCTGTTGGAAGGGAGGACCTATACCTTGTCGAAAGACGACGATGGGTCGGGACATCAAACCGACTCTGGAGCGAACAACGACGACCTGGACATTACCAGCACCATCACCATTCAAGGCAACGGGGCGACGATCCAGCGAGATACTTCGGTAAAGTGCGATCTAAATGGTAGTGCAGCCAAAGGCGAGTTTCGGATTTTCCATGTCAGCAGTGGAGGTAAGCTCAATCTACAAAGTGTAGCGATCAAAGGCGGCTGTGCGGATGGAGCCAATTCTCCAGATACTGCCGGTGGCGGTGTTTTTGTGGAGGTCGGCAGTCAGCTTGCAGTCTCCGAGGTTCAGATCTCCAGTAATCGGGCTTTTTCTTTCGGGGGCGGCATCCACAACCTGGGCACAGTAACTATCAACAAAGCCGATATCTCGGGGAACAGTGCTAACCAGCAAGGGGGTGGCATCCACAACGGCAGCGGCGGTAAGGTAAACGTTACCAACGCCGGCATTACCAACAATGGTGCCGGCAAGGAAGGGGGCGGCATCTACAACGGCAGCGGCGGCAAGGTAACAATTACCAACACTGGCATTTCCAAGAATGGTGTTGGTGAGAAAGGGGGCGGCATCTACAACTTGGGCACAGTAACCATTGACGCAGCGGGCATTTCCGACAACGGTGCCGACCAGGAGGGAGGTGGCATCTACAACGGCAGCGGCGGCAAGGTAACAATTACCAACACTGGCATTTCCAACAATGGCGTTGGTGACAAAGGGGGCGGCATCTACAACGGCAGCGGCGGCACGATAACGGTTACCAACGCCGGCATTGTCAACAATGGTGCTGGCAAGGAAGGGGGCGGCATCTACAACGGCAGCGGCGGCACGGTAACGGTTACCAACGCCGGCATTGTCAACAATGGTGCTGGCAAGGAAGGGGGCGGCATCTACAATTTAGGCACGACAAACATCAGCAAAACAGGGATCTCCGGCAATAACGTTAGTGAAAAAGGGGGTGGCATTTACAACGGCAACGGCGGCAAGGTAACCCTCAACGCCAGCGAGATCTCCTTCAACAACGCCAGCAAGATCCCCTTCAACAATGTCAACCAGGAAGGGGGAGGGATCTATGTTTCCAGCAGCAGTACAGTAAACATTACCAACAGCACCCTATCAGGAAATAGTGCTGGCACAAAAGGCGGTGGCATTTACAATCTCGGCACCAGCAGTCTAAGCTTTGTAACAATTGCATCGAACTCAGCTTCAGAAGGTGGAGGTATTTTCAACGGCGCCACAGCCAACCTCAGAAACTCAATCGTAGCAAACAGTACAAGCGGAGGTAATTGTTCCAACGCTGGCACTCTCACCCCCAGCGGGGCGAATCTCGACACCGATGGAAGCTGCCCAGGACTTACGGCTGTGACCTCAGCAGCTTTGAACCTTGGGCCACTGGCCAACAATGGTGGGCCGACCCAGACCCATGCCCTTCTGGCAGGCAGTGTAGCCATCGACGCTGTGCCAGCCGGGCAGTGTACCGACCTGAACAGTAGCCCTGTCAACCAGGATCAGCGGGGTTTTTCCCGACCTGCTGGAGTTCGGTGTGATGTAGGAGCATATGAGGAGCAAGCTCCGCCCACCCCCACCCCGACACCGACACCCACACTCACTCCGACGCCCACCCCGACACCCACACCCAGCCCAGCACCTCCCCCAGGCGAAGGGATCCGACTGGTCAAGCGGATTACCGCTCTCAACGGAACTCCTATCCCCGAATTCTTCGACGAGCCCACCGACCCCAACGACAACCCAGGGATCCCTTGGCCAGGCGGAGCCAGCACCTTCCTGCAGGGGGCCATCAACCTGCCGGTGCGCCCAGGAGCGCGGGTGCAGTATGCCATCTACTTCCTGCTGGACTCGCCCGCTTCCACCTTTGTGGTGTGCGATCCCCTGGCGCCTGGCTTGCAGTATGTGCCGGGCAGCCTGTCGGTGAGCACAGGGGGAGGGGGATCCTTCATTCCGCCGGGTGGGGCTGTGCCTCCTGCTTGTGGGGGCATCAGCAACCCCAACGGTGTGGTGGTGGTGAATGTGGGGGGAGGCAGTTCTGGCTCAGCCGGGGTCATCCGTTTCGAGGTCACCGTTCCTAGGTAGGAGAGCCGTGTAGTCATGCCCTCTGAGAACTCCGTCTTTGCTATCGCGGTTGCAAAAGCGTTGCGTAGCGATGACGGCTTTCCCACAGGTGGAGCACGCCAGTCGTTGAAATCTCAATCGAGGTCTGACAGCGCTTGCCGCCTGTGACGGTGGGATGTCAGGCTGAGACAGGAGTGGTTTTGCAGTCGGTAGGAACCATGACGCAGCGTGCCCAAGGATTTTGGCAATGGGGATCCCTTTGCCGGATTGGCCTCTACGTAGCTGCTCTGCTCTGCGGGGTGGCGCTCTGGGGGATCCCGGCCTTGGCTCTGCCCCAAGGGGATGCCATTACCGATCCACGTACCCTCTTGCGGCGGGCGCTACCCATCTCAGAAACGAAGCTGCTGGAAATTGATGAGGCCATCTCCAAAATCGACACCGACCTGAAGTACAACCGCTGGTCAGCGGTGCGGGGAGATGTGCGCCAGGTGGAGCACCTCTTGGATCGCTATGGAGATTCCCTGCTGGCCAGCTTGCCTCCGGATCGGGTGACCCCAGCCTCTGAACAGATGGCTGCGCTGCGGGAGCAGTTGCGGGTGATCGGCCAAGCCAGCGAGCGCAAATCCAAGGGTAAAGAAGAGGCCCGCGCTGCCTACGACCGTCTAGTGGACGAGTTGGGATCCCTCGAAAACAACTGGGTGGGGGCTTTCCCCTACACAGTGCCTGCTGAGTATGCCGACAAACCTCAGATCTTGGGGCGGGCAGAGGTGGAGCTAAACACCACCGCTGGGCGCATGGTGATCACCTTAGATGGCTACAGCGCCCCCATCACTGCCGGCAACTTTGCCGACCTGGTGCAGCGGGGCTTCTACGATGGCCTGACCTTTGACCGGGTGGAGACCTTCTTCCTGGCGCAGGCCGGGGATCCCCCTGGCCCTGCCGATGGCTATGTGGATCCGGCCACGGGCAAGGTTCGCACCATCCCCATGGAGATTCGCGCCAAAGGCGAGGTGATGCCCCGCTACGGCCAGACTTTTGATCAGATGGGCCTGTGGGATGTGGAACCGGCTCTGCCCTTTTCCGCCGAAGGGACGGTGGCCATGGCCCGCTATCCCGACGATCCCAACAGCGCCTCTTCTCAGTTCTTCATCTTTATGGCTGAGCCGGATCTCACCCCGGCGGGGTTAAACCTCATGGATGGCCGCTATGCCGTGTTCGGCTACGTTACAGAGGGAACGGAGGTGCTGCGCCACATCAAAGTGGGGGATCGGATTTTGAGTGCCAGATTGATTTCCGGCCAAGACAACCTCAAAACTGGAGCCTAGAGGGGATCCCTTCCTGCCTAACTGTGTCGATAAGCCGCCGTACCGTCGCCGCCCCTGCAGAGGGCTGGAAGCGAAAGGGAAATTTGCCCCTGGCCAACAGGCGCAGACCCAAAGGCACCAAGCTGAGCAGCCCTTTGGGATCCCGGCCCACCACCTGCAGGGCAAAGCGGCGCTCATCTATCCAACCACCGGAGCGCACCAGTTGCACCAGAGTCTTGCGGTGGCGGATGGCTATGGGCAAGGACTCCGTCCGAATAGCGCGAACAGCGTGCTGGCGGGAACGGTCGGTGGGCAGAGCAGCGGTCTTGTCTGCATGGCGGGAGAGGATCCCCTGTTTGAGTTCGGTGATTTGATCCAGAGGTGCCACGCCCATCGGGCAGACGCTGTTGCAGTTCCAGCAGCGGGTACAGCCCCAGACACCAGCCAAGCTATCCAGAGCCTGCAGGCGTTGTTCCCGTTGGCTGTCGCGGCTGTCTTGGACGAGGCGGTTGGCTCTGGCCAGAGCATGGGGGCCGACAAACTCTGGGTTCACCTCTTTGGCATTGCAATCGGAATAGCAGGCTCCGCAGAGAATACAGCCACCGGCAGCGTTGAGATGCTCCCGTTCGGCAGGCAGCTGTAAAAACTCTCGCTCCGGGATGCGTCGCCCTGCCGTGCTGACAAAGGGATCCACCCGGCTGAGATCGTTCCAGAAGGGCTGCATATCCACCACCAGATCCCGCAGAACGGGCAGGTTGCCCAGAGGGCCGATGCGAATGGTCTGTGGCTGGGAGCTGCGGGGATCCAGCTCTTCGCCCACATGTCGGCCACAAGCCAAGGCTGCCCTACCGTTGATGCGCATGGCGCAACTGCCACAGATGGTGTTGCGGCAGTTTTTGCGGAAGGCCAAGCTGCCATCCTGCTCCCACTTGATCTGGTTGAGGCAATCGAGAATGGTGGCGCCAGGGGATGTCTCCAGCCAGAAGGACTGCCAGCGGGGCGGCTCCGGCGGCAACTGTCGGAAAATCTGAAATTCTACTCGCAAAGTGCTCTGCACCGCTGAAGGGAAAGGGGATCCCATCCTAGCTCTCTCCCTATTGCTCCGCAACGCTAACGGGACAGCAGAAGTGGCTACAACGCGCGGCTGAGGGCGCTCCCCGGCCCCTGAAACAACAGCCAAGAAATAAGGAAGTTGGTAACAAACACGCCCAGCAGCGCCGTAACCACTGCATCGGTGGTGGAGCGACCCACCCCCTTGGCTCCCCCGCTGGTGGAAAGGCCCCAGTTGGAGCCGACAATGGCGATCAAAGACCCAAACACCATCGCCTTCAAACAACAGACGAGCAAATCCCAGGAGCTCAGAAGGGTTTGCGCCGAGTTGAGAAACACTGCAGGAGAGATGTTGTAGGCCGAAGCGCAGATGATCATCCCCCCCACCAGCCCCGTCAGCAGGGAGAGGATGGTGAGCACCGGCAGCATCAGCCCCGCAGCCAGCACCCGCGGGATCACCAGATAATCCACCGGATCGGTGCGCAACAACAGCAGAGCGTCGATCTGCTCCGTGACCTTCATGGTGCCCAGCTCGGCGGCAAAGGCGGATCCCACCCGTCCGGCCAAGATCACCGCCGTCACCACCGGTGTCAGCTCGCGGGCAAGGGCAATCGCCAAAACCCCCCCAATCAAGGAAGAGGCTCCGAAGTTGATGAATTCCCGCGCCAACTGGATGGTGAAAACGCCGCTGATCACCACCGCCGTAATCAGAACAATCAGCAGCGACTCCAGCCCCACCGCCGCAAGCTGATCCAGGGTGTTGCGACGATGGATACGGCCCCGCATCAGATGCAAAATCACCTGACCGGTCAGGAGAAAACTGCTGCCCACCCGCTGCAACCAGCTCATGGTTTCCGTCTCAAGAAGCCGTTATCGCTAGGCGACGCTTTGGCGACCCCGTTAGGGGGGCGGAGTCCTTCGGGGTTGCCGGCTCCGCTGGCAGCTGAAAGCTGGGCACAAACGAGGCCCGTGTCAGGGGTTGATCCAGGATCAGCCCCTCTCCCCCCAGCACTTCTAGGGCACGGCCTTCCACCGAGATCCACACCCGCGCGCCGGGGTTTTGGCTGGTGGCCGTGTAGAGCACCTGCGCAATCCGGCTCATCATCGCCGTGGATCCCCCCCCTTGCGTGAATTCGGGGGAGAAGTTGAGGAAAATATCGTCGCCCTCCACCCGCACATCCAACACCCGCGTCTGGGGGGGAATGGCCGTGGTGAGGTGGGGATCCCGGGGGCCGGCAATCAGCTCCTCCAAGGCCAGGCGGATGGCTTCTTGAGTGTCAAAGGCGCGAACCCTGCGCTCCTGCTGCACGTAGTCAATAGAGTTGTCAGCACTGGTCAGCCAATACAGGGAAAGGGTTTGCCGGGGCCCGATGCTGTACCACCAAGCTCCCCCCATCACCCCTAACCCCAGCAAGAAGCCAAGGATCCCCAGTTGTAGGGCCCGGCCGCGACGTGGGCAGCGACGCCGTCCTCCCAACCTAACGGAGCTGAGCTGTGCAATACGGCCTCCGTAGTGGCTCATCGCTGGCAACCCCCTGTCTTACCTAGCTCTAGGGTAGCGAAGAAAAGCCCACTCTGCCGGGGATCCCCCATAGGCTGGACAGGCAAAAGTGCGGCAGCAACTGGGATCCCTTTATTTGTATGATGATAATGGTTTACACCCGGCATTGCTGAGTCGATAACTGAGCACACAAGGAGCTGAGCCTCAATCATGGTTACTGCCACCGCTACTGCCACCAATGTTGGCTACATCACTCAGGTCATTGGGCCTGTGATCGACGCCGAGTTTCCCAGCGGCAAGCTGCCCGAAATCTACAATGCCCTCAAGGTGGAGGGCACAACCGAAAGCGGCCTGAAGGTTAACGTCACCTTTGAGGTGCAGCAGCTTTTGGGGGATAACCGCGTGCGTGCGGTGGCCATGTCCTCGACCGACGGCCTGGTGCGGGGCATGCCGGTGGTGGATACGGGCGCTCCGATTACTGTGCCGGTCGGGCAGCCCACCCTGGGGCGCATTTTCAATGTGCTGGGAGAGCCGGTTGACCAAGGAGAGCCCGTTCAAGCCCAAGAATTTGCCCCCATCCACCGCAGTGCGCCTCCACTTGTCGATTTGACGATCAAGCCAGAGCCCTTTGAAACCGGCATCAAGGTGATTGACCTGCTGGCCCCCTTCAGAAAGGGCGGCAAGGTGGGCCTGTTTGGCGGCGCCGGCGTGGGCAAGACGGTGCTCATCCAGGAGCTGATCCACAACATTGCCGAGGAGCACTCTGGCCTGTCGGTGTTTGCCGGCGTGGGAGAGCGCACCCGCGAGGGCAATGACCTCTACAACGAGATGAAAGAATCCGGTGTGCTGGACAAAGTGGCGCTGGTCTATGGCCAGATGAACGAGCCGCCGGGTGCCCGTATGCGGGTTGGCCTGACCGCCCTGACGATGGCAGAGTACTTCCGCGACGTTAACAAGCAGGACGTGCTGCTGTTCATCGACAATATCTTCCGCTTTGTGCAGGCCGGGTCGGAAGTGTCGGCGCTGTTGGGCCGCATGCCCTCGGCGGTGGGTTACCAGCCCACCTTGGCTACCGAAATGGGCAACCTGCAAGAGCGCATCACCTCTACCAAGCAGGGATCCATCACCTCGGTGCAGGCGGTGTATGTGCCTGCTGACGACTTGACGGATCCGGCCCCAGCAACCACCTTTGCCCACCTTGACTCGACGGTGGTATTGTCCCGCAGCTTGGCAGCCAAGGGTATTTATCCAGCGGTGGATCCCCTGGATTCCTCTTCCACCATCCTGCAGGCGGACATTGTGGGCGAAGAGCACTACAACACTGCCCGGGCGGTGAAGCAAACGCTGCAGCGCTACAAAGAGCTGCAAGATATCATCGCCATCCTGGGGCTGGACGAGCTGTCGGAAGAGGACAAGCTGGTGGTGGCCCGCGCCCGCCGCATCGAGCGTTTCCTGTCCCAGCCGTTCTTCGTGGCGGAGGTATTCACTGGCTCCCCCGGCAAGTATGTGAAATTGGCAGACACCATCAAGGGCTTCCAGCGCATTTTGTCGGGGGAATTGGACAATCTGCCGGAGCAAGCCTTCTACTTGGTGGGCACCATCGAAGAGGCCATCGAGAAAGCGGAGAAGCTCAAGTCCAAGTGAGCCCCAAGCGCTCCTGCCCCTCTCCTCTTGGGAGAGGGGAGCTGTGAATCCCAGCAAGCTGTTGGGAAGGGCCCCGTTGGGTCGCTTGCTTGGGGTTTGCTGCTGTTCGGGATAGCTACAGCTTGCGGGACTGTAGGATGGGCCTCTCCTGGGCCTCTTCCTAGGGATTCTCGGCAACAGGCCCGAAGCGATAGCCCTTGCCGTAGACGGCGTGGATCAATTCTGCTGCCCCGGGCAACCTGAGGCGTCGCCGCAGCAGGCGCACCTGGGCTGCCAAGACGTTGCTGCTGGGGGGATCCTCTCCGGCCCACACCTGCTCGTAGATCTGGTCGTGGGTAAGCAACTGGCCGGGATGGGTCATGAAGTACTCCAGCAGGCGAAACTCTTTTTGGGAGAGGTGGATCATCCGCCCCTGCCGGTAGGCCACCTGGTTCTCCCGATCCAGCTCCAAATCCCCGACCTGCAGGCGAGGGATCCCTTCTCCAGGGCCGGTGGCCCGCCGCAAGAGGGCTCGCACCCGCGCCAGCAGTTCCCGCAGCTCAAACGGCTTTACCAAGTAATCATCTGCCCCGGCATCCAGCCCTTCCACCCGGTCGTCTAGGGTATCTTTGGCCGTCAGAAACAGGATAGGGGTGGTGCAATCCACCTGCCGTACCCGCTGGCAGAGGGAAAGCCCAGAGAGCTCCGGCAACATCCAATCCAAGACCAGCAGATCGTAGGGCAGAGCGGGGGACTTTTGCAGCAGCTCCCAGGCCCGCCCTCCTGTGTAGGCGACGTCCACCGTGTAGCCCTCTCGCCTCAATTGCTGGGCCAGAGAATCGGCCAACTCCACTTCATCGTCCACCAACAAAATCCGTGCCATAGGACTCCGTCCCGCTAACGCGAACGCCTCAGGACTCAGTCTCGCCGTCGTCTTGGAAACTGACGCACGCAGGAAAGGACTCCTTTCCGCCAGAGCGTTGCGCAGCAATCACAGAACTGGGGAGCGGCTCAAGCTGCAAGGATAGATCGTAAAGGCGGCGCCGCGTCCAGATGGGGGATCCCTGCAGACGCTGGGCCAACCGGCGGCTGGCTGCAGACCGGGACAGGCCTTCGGCCAGCAATCGGGCCATTTCTTGACGAATTTCCGCTTCCGATTCACTGTCTCCCCGCCCATTCAAGGACTCCGTCCCGCCTCTGGCAGGGTTAGGGCTGGGAACGGCACCCACATATCCCTCAAGCAAGAGGGTGAACTCCCCTCGGGGCGGCTGAGCAGCGCAGTGCTCCAAGGCTGCTGCCAGGGATCCCCGCCAGAAGGACTCATACAGCTTGGTCAGCTCCCGCGCCAGCACGATCTGCCGCTCCGGGCCGCAGTGATCCAGCAGATCCCGCAGAGTTTGGCGCAGGCGATGGGGGGCTTCATAGAGAACGACGGTGCGCTCTTCTTGGGCCAACTGTTGCAGGCGGGCCTGTCGCTGACTGGGTTTAAGCGGCAAAAATCCCTCGAACACGAATCGTCCTGTAGGCAGGCCCGAAGCGGTCAAGGCGGCAACAGCAGCTACCGGCCCCGGCACAGGGATCACCGGGATCCCGGCCTGAATGCAGGCGCGCACCAACTCTTCTCCCGGATCGGAGATGGCAGGAGTGCCGGCATCGCTGATCAGGGCCACCGACTGGCCCGCCGACAGATACTTCAGGAGTTGCGGGATCCGTTGGGCAGCGTTGTGCTCGTGATAGCTGATGAGGCGGGCGGAGATTTGAAAATGTTTAAGAAGCTGGCCGGAGTGGCGAGTATCTTCTGCCGCCACCCAGTCCACTTCCCGCAAAACCCGCAGCGCCCGCAGGGTGATGTCTTCGCGGTTGCCGATGGGGGTGGCCACCAAGTAAAGGCTGGCGGTGGGGTGTTCCATCCCGAGCTCCAAGGCTGAGCTGCCGATAACCAGACAATAGCCAATTAGAGCAATTAGAGATCGCCTCGGATCCCCAGATTAACCTCTCTTGGCCGGTGCCCCGATACCCAAGCATCTGCCTTTCGCGGTAGCGGGACGGAGTCCTTTCGCGGTAGCGGGACGGAGTCCTATGGCAGGATCGAGAAGTGCTGCGGAGAGGGATCCCGGTGCGCTTGACAACGCGGGCCACCTATAGCATCAAAGCTTTGTTGGATCTGGCGATGCTCGGCTCCGGGCAAATGGCTTCGGTGCGGGCCATTGCTCAGCGACAGGGGATCCCAGCTCCCTACCTGGAAAAGTTGCTGATTGAGTTGCGCCAGGCCGGCTTGGTTTGTTCCCAACGGGGGGCCCAGGGAGGCTACCGGTTGGCACGGGCGCCGCGGCGGATCCCGATTAGCGCCATTTTGGCGGCAGTGGGAGAATCCTTGGATCCTCTCATGGACAGTTCTAATCCTTCAGCCGTGCATCCGGCGGAGCGGCTGGACTGGGTGACGGAAGCCCTGTGGCAGCGGATCGCTCGGCAAGTGCAGCAGGTGCTGGAGGAAACCACTCTGGAAGATCTGTATTTTGATGCCCGGAGCTGGCAAGCGGCTCAGGATCAGGAGAGTGGATTTGTGGTTTGAGCCTGCTGGCGGGATGGAGTCATCGCTGTTTTTCCCGGCCCAACCAACTGCCGGGGTGGTGCTGGCGGCAGCTTTGGCTTTGGATTATCTGCTGGCGGATCCCTGGGGTTGGCCTCATCCGGTGCGGGTGATGGGGGCTGTTATTGCCTGGGGGCAAGGCTATATCCTCAAGCACTGCTCAACTCCGCGAGCACAACAGTGGGGCGGGGCAGTTCTCACCCTAACTTTGGTGGGGGGATCCTACGGCGTGGGCTGGGGACTGGTCGCCATCGGCAATACCATCCACCCCTGGGCAGGGATCCTCGTGCAGGTGATCCTGATGGCCAGCTGTCTGGGAGGGCGCAGCCTGCGCTTTGCCGCCTTGGAGGTGTTGGATCCCTTGGAAAAAGAGGATCTGCCGGAGGCCCGTCAACGTCTCAGCCGCTACGTGGGGCGGGATACAGAGCACCTGACGGAGCCGGAGATTTTGCGGGCGGTGATTGAGACGGTGGCCGAAAATACCCCCGACGGAGCGACTGCCCCTCTGTTCTACGCCTTCTTGGGAGGGGCACCCTTGGCCTTGGCCTACAAGGCCAGCAGCACGCTGGATTCGATGGTAGGCTACCGCCATCCCCCCTTCACCCATTTGGGCACGGTGCCGGCCCGCTGTGAGGATGGGCTGACTTGGCTGCCCTGCCGCCTGACGGTGCTCACCCTGGCCCTGCTCAGCCGGGATCCTTGGGGGTTCTGGCAGCGGTGTCGTCAGGACGCGCAGGCGGATCCCAGCCCCAATTCGGGGTGGAGCGAAGCGGCTTTTGCCTGGCGGCTGCAGATCCAATTGGGGGGAACCAATTTCTATCAGGGGATCCCGAAGGTGAAACCCAAATTGGGGATCCCAGCTCGCCCCTTGACCCCGCAAGTGGTGCGGGAAAGCTTGGGACTGCTGCGACAGGTTGTATGGATTTGGGGGAGTTTGATGGTGGGAGCAACTCTCCTGTTGACCGTTCTGCAACTCATGGTCGTTTATTTCACCCCCTAGGTTGTGTTGATCTTTCATTTGAGCCAAAAGAGAGCACTGACGAGATAGAGAAAACTCAAGAAGTTCCTGGCCAATTTGTCAAAACGAGA
>NZ_JBSSBO010000032.1:0-34337 GCF_054058915.1 Thermostichus sp. MS-CIW-41 | reverse complement strand
TTCTCGTTTTGACAAATTGGCCAGGAACTTCTTGAGTTTTCTCTATCTCGTCAGTGCTCTCTTTTGGCTCAAATGAAAGATCAACACAACCTAGGGAAGACTGCTCGACGAGTAGTCCTGGGATCCAGACTGGAGAGAGCGGCGGGCCAGCTTGGCATAGGTCTTCACCGTCTCGTAGGGCATCTCCAAATCAGCGGCGATCTGTTGTAAGCTCTCTCCACCTTCGCGGCGGGCCAGGATCGTCGCCCACAGTTGGGCAGTTTTTTCGGCGCGGGATCCCCCTTGTCGTTGCCGCTGGCTGAGAAAGAGGGCGCTCAGCTCCTCGATCCGCTGGGCCACCTGCTCTTCCCGGGAAGGGACAGGGGAGGCGGGTAGCTCTTCGGCCAACCAACCCAGGCGGGTTTGCCCTAGCCCAAAGGGGGTTTTGTGGCCGGTGCCGCAGTAGGGGGCAAGGTGGATCAGGGCTTGGAGCTGCTGCTGCAACAGCTCAGGCGCACGGGAGGAGACAGCCAACTGCACACAGCCGATGAATCCCGTCACGGATCCCTGGCGACCTGCGGTGGTTTTGACCGATTCCAGACGGTGCCGCTGGATGATCACTTCCCCATCCACCCAATCCAGAAAAGGCTCCGCCTCGATGGGCAGACCGGAAAAATCGTTCCAACGGCGCAGATAGCTGTGGAACAGGTTGCGAGGGATCGGCAGCGGCAGATGGTGGCCCCGGTGGCGAAAGCTGGTGGGCGAGACGAAGGAAAGGCTCCAGGAGCGGGGGGAAAGAGGCTGCTCCAACAGTTGACGATAAGTGCGCGGGGGGATCGAGATCTGCCATCCCAGGATCTGCAGCGGGGATCCCCGCAATTCCAGCCAGGTGGGCAGCCGTTGGCACCACCCTCGCAGCCACTCCACCACCGGCGGGTTGAGGCCGGTGATCCACCAGCGGAAGGGGAGATGAGGCGGGATCAGCGGTCGCCCCCCCTGCTCGCGGAACGGCCCCATCAGCCGGGAGAGGGTAAAAGGTTTCTCCGATTCTCCATCGTGCAAATAGGCCGATAGCTGCGGGTCTGTCTCTTGCACCTGGCTCAAGAACCAGGCGTGCAGCCCTTTGGCATAGTGGGGATCCAGCAGGTAAGACCGAGGAGCCTGAACTTCCAAGGTGATCCCCACCAACTCGGATCCCGTCGGCCACTTGCCGTTCGCTTCTCTATCAGCAGATGGCTCTGAGAAACTCAGCATAGGCACAGCCCATTCCCAGTCCACAGCAACAATCAACACAAAACCCAACTTTCCATTGAGAAAATTTTAGAAGGGATCCCTTCTTATTGGGTTTACTCTCGAATTGCCCGTTGTACAGGCAGAAAAAATCTCACAATCTGAAGAAAGCCTTGCAATCGTCTGCAACCCATCGCACTCGATCTATACTGCTAGCAAGCTAGAGGACTGAAAACCATGAGGCGAGAGCGTTTATCGGATATGGCTGAAACAATCGGTAACCTCAATGGCATCTCTCGGCTTGATTCGATTGGTTACCCACCCAACCGGCAAACCCTTTTTTGAAGGGCTTTGGTCTTCCGTGAAGGATTAAAAATCGAGGCCAATTGCCCCCAGCCTTTAGGGATCTGTCCGTCGCAGCCGATGGAAGCCCTGTCCAAGACTTGTCTTCCTTTTTCGCATTTCGCAGGTGCTGCTCATGACCCCTACTTCTGCTCCCTCTCCCGTTCCTGTTGCCTTGGCCTGGTGCCTGGCGTGGGGAGAACAGCGGGATCCCCAGTTTGCCCTGGAGACCTTGCAGCAGATGCGGGCCGCCGTTCGCGCCGACAACGAGGCCGGGATCCCAGAAGAGCTACGGCCCATTTTGGCTCAGGTGCGCCAATTTCAGGAGAGCATGGCGGCGAAGACCTTTCCCAGAACCCCGGCGGAGCTGCAATCCCGCTACCCGGAGCTGTGGCAGCAGACAACCCGCATCGGCTTGGTTTACGGGGGGGCCACCAAGATCAAGAGCTATGTCTTCGAGTCGGCCAAGCTGTCGGAAATCCGC
This sequence comes from Thermostichus sp. MS-CIW-41, assembly GCF_054058915.1. NCBI lineage: Bacteria > Bacillati > Cyanobacteriota > Cyanophyceae > Thermostichales > Thermostichaceae > Thermostichus > Thermostichus sp. MS-CIW-41. The sequence continues at coordinate 32,302 of NZ_JBSSBO010000032.1, read as the reverse complement.
GGGGCCTCCGCTTTGTTGGATCGCATTAACCTGGTGGATCTGCCCGCCTTTTTCGGGGATCCCGAGCAAACCTACCTGGGATGGGAAGGTTTGGGGAAAGAGTCTCAAGCAGAGCTGAGGGCCTATGTGGCCGAGCAGATCCGGCCTTGGCTGCAGCAGCACTACCCGGCTTTGGCGCAAGCCCTGATCCCGGAGCTCATCATCTACTCCACCGGGGGCAATCTCCTGGCCTTTTGCCCGGCGGCCCATGTGGACGATCTCTGTGAGGCCATCGAGCGGCGCTACACCGAAGAAACCCTCACCGCTAACGCCTGCGCCGTGGGATCCGCCTTTCGGCTGCTGGAACTGCGCTACGGCCTGTTGCGGGATCCCATCGAACGCACCCCCTGGCTGGATTGGCTGGCGCAACACAAAACCCATCCCCTGGTGAGAGCCTATTTTGGGGATGGCAGCGAAGCCAGATTTCAAGACCGCAAAAGTTTCAACGAGTTGGTGGGTTACCTGGCCGCCCGCTTCAACCACCGCCGCAACGGCAATCCGGATCCCGGTCGCCCCAGCCGCGCCCATCCCGCCTTTTTTGAAACCCATCCCTACCTGCGCCGCGACAGCACCGACCGTCGCCCTGCCATCGCCAAAGCCGACCTGGTCGATCAGCCCTGGCTCTCGGAAGCCACCGCTCGCAAAGCCCTGGTGGGTCGCCAGGCCAAGCGCATTGAAACAGGCAAGCAAGGGTGGTTCCGCAAGTTCCCCACCTGGGATCCCGGCTTTGTGGAAAGCTGGGTAACGCGATTTGCCCGCTTTCTCAACTCTCCCGCCGGCGAGCCCTACCAGGAGCGCTATTTGCAGCCCCATCAGGGATCTGTCCAGGGGATCGGCGAGGCCCAATCTCTACGGGAAGTGGCCAACGCCAGCCTGGGCAGCCAGGGCTTTGTGGCTTACCTTTACGCCGATGGCAACGACATGGGGGGCTATGTGCAGCAGATCCAAACCCCAGAAGCCTACCGACAATTTAGCCGGGATGTTTCCGAGGCAACGGAAAAAGCCGTTTACCACGCCCTCGCCCAGCACCTGCAGGCCCATCGGCTGCACGGCCTATCCCCAGATCCGGAAACCGGCAGAGACCGCAACGGCGAGTGGATCCACCCCTTCGAGATCCTGACCATCGGCGGAGACGATGTGTTGGTGGTGGTGCCTGCCCACAAAGCCCTGGAAATTGCCGCCACCTTCTGTGAGCAGTTTGAGCAGCTCCTGCTGGACACCTCGGCAACCTATGCAGCTCAATCTTCCGGCAAGGTGCCTCACCGCTACCCGGCGGCAGATCGGAAGCTCTGTCGGCTCTCCGCCTCGGTGGGGGTGCTGATCGCCTCGGAAGACACCCCCATTTACTACGCCGAAAAGCTCACCGAACAACTGTTGAAATCCGCCAAGAGCTACGCGAAAAAGCTGAAGCCCAAAGACAAGGACTGCTCTGTGGCCACCATCGACTTTCTCTCGTTGAAGTCGGTCGCCCTGGTTGCCTCCAGCATCCAGGATTTTCGTCGGGAAGCTCTGGAGATCCGCCAGAACAGCCACACCCTCAAGCTCTACGCCGGCCCCTATACCGTCCCGGAAATCCACGGGTTGCTGAGAACGGTACAAGCCCTGCAGGAGGCCAATTTTCCTCGCTCCCAGCTTTATCAGATTCGCAGCTTCTTGGAAAAAGGCAAACGCACCGCCACCCTCAACTATCTCTATTTCCGCAGCCGCCTGGGCAAAAAGGGGCAGCCGCTGATGGAGGCTTTTGAGCGCACCTGGTGCAAGGCCAAAACCAACGACGGCCACCTTCCCCCCTGGATGTATGTTGAGCCACAGGTATCCTCGTCAACGCCAACCTATGAAACCATCTGGCGGGATCTGGTGGATTTGTACGCCTTTGTGCAAAAACAGCCCCAGGCCGAGGGTCGGCCCGTTCTGGCGGAGGTGGAGTGATGGTGAGACTGGCAGAGCTGCCCCAAGCGGGGCGAACGATCACCTCTATCCCTTTGAGGGCCACCCTCGCCTCTGCCCTGGCGGTGGGAGCCGGCGGCTCCAGCGGCTCCCTGGCGGATAAGCCCCTGCTCAAAGATGCCTTTGGCAGGCTGATCATTCCCGGCTCCCAACTGAAGGGGCGGCTGCGCCACGAGTGCGAGAAACTGGCCCGTGGCCTGGGCTGGGCCATTTGCCGCTCTCCCGACCCAGAGCGCATGTGTCCGCAGCGGGAGGGCAGCGCAGGAAATTTCCACCGCCCCGAATACCAGGTGGAGGGCTACGCCGGATCCCATTGTCTGGTCTGCCAGATATTCGGCAATCCGGCCCTGCCTGCCCGCCTGTGGGTGGAGGATCTCGTCTGCGAGGTGCCGCCAGCAGCTCTGGAACCAACCCTTCGCCCTGGGGTCACCCTCAACCGCCGCCGCCGCACCGCCGAGGATCAGCGGCTCTACCTCATTGAGACCTCTCCCGCGGCTGAGCTGACTTTTTCCGGATCCCTGCAGCTTTTGCCCGATTGCCCTTCCTGGGGCAGAACTCTCCTGTTGGCGGCCCTGCACCACCTGATCGCGCTGGGGGGCAGCAAATCCGCAGGTTTGGGCTGGCTGCACTGGGATCCTGGATCCCTGCAGGCTCTCCAGCCCACCGCAGCCGATTGGGCTTTCTTGGCCCAGGGAGAGAGCTGATGGAAGCCATTCAACTCACCCTAACGGCTCAGTCTCCCTTGGCCATCGGTCGGCAAAAGCCGGGCGGCTCCATCAGCGAGGCCCAGGATTACATTCCCGGCAGCGTGATTCGCGGTGCTCTGGCCGACCTCATGCTCAGCCAAACCCAACATCGCCCTGCCGAGGCGCTGGAAGGAGATTTGGCCGCCCTGTTTACGGCAGCTCGGCCTGCTGTGTTTACCCACGCCTATCCGGGATCCGGCAGCAAGGTCTTGCCGGCCACGGCCTTCAGCTCGAAAAACAATCCCGGCTTCCGCTCAGAGGCGGGCAAAACGGGGGTGTTCGACACGCTCCTGGATCGCTTCTGCTCACAGCGGCTGGGGATCCCGTTCGATCCCACAGAGCCGGACGGTTCCGGGGGAAGAGTGGAGCCCTTCGGGGGGTTCTACAGCCAGCAGGAGTCTGACCTGGGGCCCCGCTACGAACGAGCTGCTGTGTCCAAACGCCTGCTCACGCGGGTGGGGATCAACCGTCGCCGCGCCACTGCTGCCGACCAAATCCTCTACAGCCTAGAGGTGATGAACGAGGGCAAAGCCCGCCCCAATGGGCATCTGGAGCGCTCCCTTTTCAGCGGCTACATCTACCTGCGGGATCCCGAGCTGGCCGAGACCCTCACCCGCTACCTCAACGCCCACGCCCACCTGCTGCGCTTGGGAGGAGGGGTGTCGCGGGGATTGGGCCGGGTCAACGTCACGGCTCGGCGTCTGGCTGCTCCCCGGCCTTCCCTGGCCCAGCGGGTGGAAGCCTTCAACCAAAAGCTGCGGCAGCGCTGGCAACAATGGCAGGTGTTCGGGGATCCCTGGCAGCCCCTTCCGCCGGAGCGGCAGTATTTCTCCATTGGGCTGCAGTCGGGGGCCATTCTCAAAGAGCGCTGGCAACGCACCACCGTGCTCACCCCCCAGATGCTCCAGGAAGAGGCCAACTGCGAAGATGGATCCCTGGCTTTGGAGCTGGCCTTCAGCAGCTACGCCTATGTCTCCGGCTGGAACGCTGCCTGGGGTCTGTTCAAAGATGTAGAATTGGTAACCACGCAGGGCAGCGTCTTTCTGCTGAGCACCACGCAACTGGAGCGTTGGATCCCGATTTTGGCGGAGATGGAATACTGGGGGATTGGCGAACGCACTGCTGAAGGATTCGGCCAAATCGAAGTTTGCAGTCCGTTCCATCATCATTTCTGGGAGAACCCGCTATGACCTTCGCCACCAGCGAGATCACATCGGAACAAGAGCTCAAGATCCAACGGCAAATCCGGCTGGCCGAAGATGATCTGGTCGCCAGAATTCAAGCCGCCTTGGATAACTTCAGAGGTCTCAACAGATTGGAAGAGGCCCAATATCGCAACCTATTGCACGTGGCAGCTTCCACCGAAAGCTCAGAGGTGATCAAGAACTTTTTGCGCTACCAGGTGGGGCGCGATAACAAGTGGGGGCGGGGCAAAGACTCTTTGGCAGAAGCCATCATCAAAGACATCGACAACTGGATTCATCAAAGGGCTATAGCCATCGCCAGGGAAGCCGGAATTGAAAGAGCATCCCCCAAAGTCAACGAGATCAAAATTGACTTGATTCGGCGCTACCTGGGCTATGGGGCCCGCTACCTCAAGTACAAGCGAGAGGGAGGAGGATCCTAGACCGTGACCTACAGCAGTTTTACCCTTGAGAGAGCCATTTCGACCTTTCAGCTCAGGTCAAGAATCATCCATGGCCTGTTTGCAGAGGTTCCACCGACTGAGTGCTCCGATTACTTGAAAATAACCCTAGATCGCTATCTCGGCTTGGCCACCTCGGTCAACAGCGAAAAAGCCCGCTCCGAGTTTATCATCGCCCCTGTGCTGGGAGAGGTGAAGTACCTATGTCGGGATCAAATCTCGCTGTTTTCCGGCAAGGAATTCAACGTGGATCCCGAGAGGGGGTTGGTGGGCCTATGCGACTACATCATTTGCCTATCCCCTCTCCAACTCTACATTCAAGATCCGGTGGTGATTATCGTTGAGGCCAAAAAAGAAGACTTGATCGGGGGTCTGGGCCAGTGCGTTGCCGGTATGGTGGGGGCACAGGTCTTTAACAAGAACTCCAATTCTCAAGTAGACAGTGTCTATGGAGCAGTAACCTCAGGAACCAACTGGCGATTTGCAAAACTCGAGGGTGACCAACTCTTTATCGATGACAGGGAGTACTTTATCTCAGAAATTGCTCAGATCCTAGGGATCCTCTTGAGTTTTATTAAGGGCTCCGTCTCGCTTCGGGAATGGCAAACCTCTGCAGTACAAGCCTTAACTTGAGCAGCCATTTGAGGGAACAATGTTCGACGTTTTCAAAAACCGCTTGGAAATCACCGGCACCCTCACCACCGTGACCGCTCTGCACATCGGGGTGGGCCGCTCCACCGAACCCATCGGCTCGGATTTGCCGGTTCTCAAGGATGCGCTGGGCCGTCCGCTCATTCCCGGCTCCAGTTTGAAGGGGGCGATGCGCTCTCGCCTGGAAAGTTTCTTGCGGGGCATCAACCCAGAGCTGGCCAGGGATCCCGGCGAATTGACCAGCAGCGAGCAATTTCAGATCATCAACCAAATTAAAAATGACTACAAAGGGGACGATGCGGCTCTGACTCAAAAGCTCATTGAGGCCACCGACTGGGTCTCGCAGGTGTTTGGATCCCCTTGGTTGGCCGGCAAGGTGCAGATCCGAGATTTGCCCGTGGTGCCGGAAGCCTGGTTTGGCCAGTACCAAGAGCGGGATGGCGTGGCCATCGATCGGGATACGGAAACGGCGGCAGATGGCAAGCTGTACGACTTGCAAGTGGTGCCTGCCAGCACCCCCTTCCGGTTTCATGCCGTCGTCGAAAATGCCGAGGAATGGGAACTGGGCCTCTTGGCCATTGGCCTGCACCAATTGGAAACGGAACAGATCCCCCTGGGAGGGGGGCGCTCCCGTGGCTTGGGGGTTGTCCGCCTGCAGATCTCGGCAATCTATTGGTTCGACTCAGAAGGGGATCCAAGACGGCTGCTGGCCTACCTTCAAGAGCTGGTGGCCGGATCCCGACAGCCGCTCAGCCCGGAGCAGGCTGCCGCTTTGCGCCAAGACTGGGTGGAAGCCCTGGTTGCCAAATTAACAACGGCCTCTCAACGGCAATCGGTCGGCCCCCGCCGCTAGCCCTATTTCATGTCAGGAGGGATCCCGATGGTCTTCATGGACTCTGCAACGGTTGGCGATACGGTCAGCGTTTTCCACCCCTATCGGTTGACAAACTGGACAGACTGCTTGCCGCCCCAAGCCCCTCAACCAAAAGCTCCTGTTCTGGTGTGAAGGATCCCAGGCTATGCACAAACGCTACGTTAACCATTGCACCCTCTGCCTCACCCTCAAGCCCGATGGCCCTGTTCTCATCAAGGCGGGCAAAGAAGGGGCTGACCCGACGAAGCCCGATATGGAGTTCGTCGAAACCTATCACGGCGGCGGGCGAATGGTCTATTTTCCCGGCAGCTCCCTCAAAGGGGCAATTCGCGCCCATGCGGAGCGCATCGTCCGAACGGTGGGCAGCGACAGACGTCCTGAGGGGGGAGGCTTCAAACTCTGGGCCAGCAATCCCCTCGACCAAAAGGCCAATCAATGGCTGGAAAAAATTGAAGAGCCCCACCAGGTTTACGCCCTTTCTTCCTTTACGGATCAGATGTTCGGCAACACAGCCATCGCCAGCCGGGTCCGCATCGAAGATGCCTATCCCAAGCCGGGAACCCCTCTGCGCCTGGAGGAACGTAATGGGGTGGCCATCGACCGCGTCTTCGGCTCAGTGGCGGTGGGGCCGTTCAGCTATCAAGTGTGCGTAGAGGGATCCTTTCAAACCAAGATCCACCTGAAAAACTTTACCCTGGCCCAACTGGGCCTGCTGGGGCTGGTGCTGCGGGATCTGGACGAAGGATGGTTTGGTATTGGCTTTGCCAAATCCCGCGGCATGGGCCGCGTTCGGGTGGAGTACGAGTGGGCGACGGTGGACTACCCGGGCTGCCTGGTGGAGGAGGGGAGCCAGGAGCTACGGCTGCTGGGATCCCAGCTTGCCTGGCCACAGGGATCCCTGTTGGGGGCGGGCGAATTTTTAACCCCCGAAGAGGCAGGCAAATACGGCTTCCCCAAACCCGATTGCCAAGCGGTGCCGGTGGGAGCGGAGCCAATGCCTTTGGGATTTGGGGCGCGGCTGACCTGGGATCAGACGTCTGAGGCCAAGGTGGAACATCTGCTCGCCACCGCCGTAAACAGTTGGGCCAAACTCCTGCAAGCGGAGGCCAAAGCCGTATGAAACCAGCCTACGTCGCCTCCCTCAAGATTCAAGATGGGGCAGAGTCCTCGCTTTCCCAAGTGCTCTCGGCTTGTTTTTCCACTTCTGAAAAAACTTACTCCTTTCTGCGCTGGCCCCATCGAGTCAGCGGCATTCAGGTGGGGATCCCGGCGGATCCCGTCTGTCCAGAGGGGCAAGTTTTCTCCCAACAAGGGGAACTGCGCTGGAAAAGCACCCCCCACGGCTGGGATCTGCTGTATCTGGGGATCCAAGCTCCCCCGGACTCCTTTATCCCTCTGCCGGGAGAGTGGCGGTGGGAGGATCACGCAGCCGACCTGTACGGATCCCAAAATCGAGAAACCCGCTTTCCCAAGCCCCTCAGCCATCCCCAAGATCTCAAGGTGGGCCAGCGCTACTTCCGAGATGAGCGAACTGCCCGCGTTCACTTTATTGCCCTGATTCCGAGGTGACCATGACCCCCCAAGGCCCTCGCCCATTGCCCAACCAGGCCGCATCTGCAAGATCGTCTGCCGGCAACAGCAGTCCAGGTGGAGGCAAACCAACCGTGTTTCCCAAACCCTACGAGCTGATCCCGTTTCCCACCCAGCGCCCCACGCTGGAGCGGCCCGCCGGCCACGCCCAGTTCCATCCCGATAGGTTGCACGGCACCCTCTTCCTCACCCTAACGGTGCAGACTGCCGTCCACATCTCCACCGGCCACTTGGCCTTGGGCAGCGATGTCGGGGTGAAAGGGATCCCGGTGCTCAAAACCATGACCACCACTCCCAACGGAAGGCTTAAAATCCAGGGCAGCTCCCTCAAGGGGGCCATCCGGGCCATGTATGAGGCGATCACCAACAGCACCCTGGCGGTGATGACGAGCCGGTACAAAAATCGGATCCCCCCGGAGCGGCACCCCTGCCGCAACAAGGAGCAGCTTTGTCCGGCCAGCCGCGTTTTCGGTGCTCTCAACTGGCAGGGATTGGTGGAGTTCAGGGATGCCATTGCCACCAGTGCCGGATCCGGCGGCGGATCCCTGCCCCCCCTGTACCGTCCACGCCCGGATCAGTGCAAAGCTTATTTTCAGGGGGAAAACGGCAGAGTCATCGGGCGCAAGTTCTACTACACCCACAGAAACGCGTTGCAGGGCAGTTCAAGGGGAACGCCCACCCAGCAAGCGATACAAAACACAGTTTTCAAAACCCAAATCCACTTCAAAAACCTCACCCCTGCCGAGCTGGGCACCTTGCTCACGGTTTTGGGGCAGGATCCCAACCATCCCATGCTGCTGAAGGTGGGGGGCGGTAAGCCCGTGGGCCTGGGATCCCTGCAGGTCATCCTCGACAAGATCGAGCGGCCCGGCAACCTAAAAGATCGCTACAGCCGCTACGATCCCCCAGAAGCCGATACCCTGGAAGGAAAACGCCTCCAAGCCTTTGTGCAAGAGCAAATTCAAGCTGCCCAGGGCTACATCTTGCCCGAACAACTCAAGCGATTGGCCGCCATCCTGAGTCCCACTGCTCTGCGCGAGCCGCCCACCGGAGTGTACTGAGGGTTCCCCCATGCTGTCAGACACTGTCGATCTCAGCCCCCAATCTTGGGATCTCGCCCACGGCATCGCCCTGACCTTGGCCAAGGAAAGGGTGGATGTCAACGAGTTGAGCAAATGCGTCGCCTATCTACGCTCGGTTGCCCATCACCCTGACGCGGGATCCCGCTTTTTCCGATTCACCGGCGAGCTGGTGCGGGAAAATGGCCTATGCCGTACCCAACAAACCAGAAGGTACCATCAGCTCATTGACGAAACCTGCAAAAGGTACTTGCAACCTCTGCAAGACAGGCCGGCGGAGATGCTGCAGATCCTGGGCTGGGCAGCCCGGCTGGCCTGCTACTACAAGGATGGAGGGATCCCCATTGGCGAGATTCCACCACCTCAGGGATCCCAACCCAACGACAACTCCGGTTGCAAGGACTCCGTTCCCCAAGGGGCGGGAAACAAATCCCAGGACGACAGACAACAACAAAACCATCAACACCAACAAGACCAGGCCCAGCATCAGGCCCGCAAAGCCCGCTTCCAGACCGGGCAAAAGCTGAAGGCCACCATCACCAACATCAAGGGCAACGAAGTCACCTTCCAGATTCTGGACACAGACACCAAGCTCACCCAGAAGGAGCCCAAACGGGCGGGATCCCTCTCGGTGGGGCAAGAGGTGCAGGTGGAAGTTCTGGATCTAAAGGAAGATGGCAGAATCCGCAAGGCCAAGCTGCTCTGAGCACAAAGCGGAACAGAGCCCTCGAAAAGTTTGAGTTAACCGGCCATCCATGCAGACCATCATCATGACGGTGGGCACCTCCTTGCTCACCAACCTTGACAAAGACCTGCAGCCGCAGCGCCCCTGGGTGGGACAAAAAACCATCGGGGATCCGGAGCAAGCGCTGGCCTGGATGAAAAGAACCGATCTGGAGCTGATCAGCGCCGAAACCAACACCTACTTGCGGCTGGATCCCACCTCGAATGATGCCTTGATTTTGCTGCACTCAGAAACCCCCGACGGATTGGAGTGTGCCCAGATTTTGAAGCTCTTTTTTGAGCAAGAGCTGGGTCAGCAGCAGGTCTCTTTGGTTCCCCTTCCCGGCATCAACTACGAGCTAGAGGGATCCTCACTGGAGCGGATGGCCGAGCTGTTGAAACAGTTGGCAGAGAGCGCCAAGGGGCTCGTCACCTTTGCCGCTACCGGCGGGTTTAAAGCCCAAGCCATGATCATGGCCGTGGTGGGCAGCCAATTGGGGGTCCCGGTTTGCTACATCCATGAGCAATACAAATCCCTGGTCTACTTGCCCTACCTACAGCCGCAAGTTCAGCCCCGGATCCCACGGGCAGATCTCCCCGATTCAGGCCGAGATCGCTCCCAGATCATCCAAATCCGAAGCGATGCCAGCCATCACCGACCCCGCAGTTGGGCCAAAGTGGAAAGACTCCTGCGAGACATTCCCTGGGTGGATCTGGTTCGATACGATCCACACGCCTACGCTGCCCCCAAAAACAGCGTCAAAGCCTCAAACCGCAAAACCGAAGATGGCCGCCACATTCTGTGGATCCACCTCCACGAGAGCCAGGACACCCACCTCGCTGTCAGAGTAGAAACCACCGGCTACACCCCCGAGCACCTAGAGCTGGCTGCCACCGAATTGCGGCAACGCTTGGGCCGTCTGCTTTGAGTGTTTCCGTTAATTCCACTTCCCCGAAGGGAAGCGACTGTCTATCAGGGGGATATTTACCCCCTGGGTTCGACGTTTCCATTAATTCCACTTCCCCGAAGGGAAGCGACTTCCGCCGATTATAACCCTTGCCCAGAGCGGGATCCAGGGGCCTAGATCGACAGGGTCTCGTTTAAGGACTCCGTCCCGCTGGCGCGAAAGGACTCCGTCCCGCTGGCGCGAACGGCTGCAATTTCCCCTTATTTTTCTCTGCCGAGAGGCCTGAAACCCTTGCCCAGAGCGGGATCGACCGGGTCAACGGAAGAATCAGGGTTTGAGGCTTGTCGCCGACCCTGTCGCTAACCATGTTGGTGTAGAAATTAACATGGATCCCTGTGTGGAGGTTGCTGGGGAGCTGCTCCTGAGACGCTGAAGTAGGGGGCCAATGGGGCGAAAAAAGGACTCCGTCCCGCTGGCGCGATGAGAGGCTAGGGAGCAACGACATAGCGATCTTGGGAGAGGCGCTCGTTACCCCGATACACGCTCACCTGCAAATGCTGGGGATCCAGCCGGTGCCCCTCTACACGGATGGGTGGGATCCTCAGGGCGTGGCGGGATCCCCGTCCCAGCACGGACACAATCAGGTTTAGGCCGCGGATCTGAACTCGTAGGCGCACCGGCCAGGGGAAAGGGTTGCGCAGCTTGAGGTCGGCCAAGCCGTACCAAACGGTGGCATCTAAGCCAGGGGGCACCGACTCTACCTGCCGGTAATGGGGGTGCCTCTCCACCACCTCCAGCCCTGCCAACAGAGCGGCATTGTAAAGGCTAGAGGACACCTGACAGATTCCTCCCCCAACCGAATCCAGGGTTTCGGCCACCATAAACACCGGCGCGGGCACATAGCCTCGTTCCAGGCTGCGCGGCCCCACCACTTGGTTGAAGGAAAAAATCACTTCTGCCTGTTCCTGTGAGCGTGTCGCAGGCATGATGTAAACTCCATCCAGGCTTTGGACGGCTCGGCGAATGTTGTGGAGTTGAGAAGGAGTGCGCTCCTGCAAAGAAGTAACGTATTGGCTTAGGGTTGTTGGCGTGGGATCCGTCCACCACAAGGCCAGAAGGGCCAGTAGCGCCCCCACCAGCACAGCCAACCTCCGCAGGTCAACCCTTCCTCTCACCTCACACCTTGCCCGTCAGAAGGGGTTTCAAGGACTCCGTCCCGCTGGCGCGAAAGGCCTCCGGCCCGCTGACGCGAGCGGGCAGTTGGCGGGAACCGGTCGCGACCAGCAGCTCTTGGGCGCGGGTACCTGCCGGCAACGTGCGGGATGGGCGTAGGGCCACCAGAGCAGAGCCTTGAGCATCCACCTGAAAGTCACCACAGTGGAGGAACTCGCCATTATCCAGCTTGAGCCAGAGGGAGTAGCGCTCCCCCGCCACCGGTTGGGGCAGATCCCGTGCGGCCAAGATAACCTCCTGCCAGTCTCCTGGGCGAAACAGCACATTGGCCGTCCCCACCTCCCCCTGCAAATGCACCAGACGGGATCCCGGCTGTTGCAGGAGATGAGACAATGCTCGCACCGATTCTAGCTGGGCCAGTTGCAGAGCTTGCCGCAGTCGCCAGTTGTCCAAGCTGAGCAGAACCAAAATTGCCGCCACCAAGCCTCCCAACCAGCGCCACCCCACCCCAAAAGCAGGCAGTGGAGAGTGAAGGGGGACTGCCATCTCCTGCTCGCGTAAGCCGATAGCCCCCACCTCTGCCATCACCTTATCGCGCAAGCTGGCAGGCGGGAGTACTCCTGGCAATCCGTAGGGCAACAATTCCAAGGTTTCTTGCAAGGCTTGCAGTTCGGCCACCAGCAGAGGGTCTTGAGTTAGGCGTGCCTCTAGAGCACTCGCCTGCTCGGGAGACAAGTCCCCCAGCAGATAGCCGGCCAGTTCTTCCCGTTCCTCTGTTAAAGGGGGCGAGGTGGATAAGGACTCCGTCCCGCCGACGCGAAAGGACTCCGTCCCGCTGACGCGATCAGACATGGCCATCCTGACGACAGAACTCAACTCCAAACCTAGGACGCGGTCCCGCTAACGCGAGCAGAAACCCAGAAGGGCGCGCAGGGATCCCCGCAATTTGCAGAGAGCTTGGCGAGAGCGGGTCTTAACCGTCCCCAACGGGATCCCCAATTGGCGAGCAATGTCCGCCTGGCTCAACCCTTGGTAATAGAGCAACTCCAGGATCTGCCGTTGGTTTTCGGGCAATTGGCTGAGGGCCGCTTGCACCGCTTGCCGCCGCTCCTCGATGGAAACCTGCTCAAAAGGGAACCGAGTCTTGCTATCGGCGCTGAGAATGGTCTGCCAGCGTTTCAAAAGAAGTTGGTGGCTGCCCTGAGAACGCAGACGGTCAATGGCCCGCGAGCGGGTCAGGATGCACAAAAAACTGCTCAGGGATCCCCGCCGCTCGCGCGACTCGGACGGAGTCCTTGGATCACAGCCAACCTTGCGCCACAGCTCGACAAACACCTCCTGAGTCAGGTCTTCTGCCTCGGCCACGTGGCCCAGGATCTTGAAGGCCAGCCCATAGACCAAGCCGGCATAGCGATCGTAGAGCGCAGCCAGAGCAGCAGGTTGCCCCGCCTTGAGCGCTTCCATCAGCTCCCAATCGGCGCGGGATGACCAATCTCTCACCCGCTCACGCCAGCGGGACGGAGTCCCTGGTTGCTCACCCATGCTACACCCAGTTTCGCCCCACACAACTAGAGGATAAACCTGCCCGATCGCGCCAGCGGGACGGAGTCCTTAAGTCTACCCCCTCAGCCACGACGGGCCGCCCATTCCAGGCTGAGCAAGGCTGTGTTCACCAGCAAGGCCAGGGATCCCACCGCCAGGGATCCGGCCCAGATCTTGTCGTAGCGACCGGCCTGGGCAATGCCATCGAACAGCAGGGTTCCCAGTCCCCCTGCCCCAAACTTGGCGCCCACGGTGGCAATGGCAATGGCCACAATTGCCGCCAGCCGCAGCCCTGCCAAAACAATGGGCAGCATGAGCGGCACCTGCACCTGCCACCACCGTTGCCAGAGGTTCATCCCCATGCCCTTGGCCGCTTCCAGGATGGCAGGCTCGACCGAGCGCAGGCCCACGCAAAAATGGCGCACCAAGATCACCTGCGTGTAGATCACCATCGCCACCACCACCGAGCGGGCATTGAGGCCAAGCCAGGGCACCAACAAAATGATCAAAGCCAGGCTGGGCACTGTGTACAGGATGCTGAGGATCCCCATGACCGGCAGGGCCAACCAGCGCACGTGGTGAACCAGCAGAGCCAGCGGCACCGCCAGCACCACCGCCATGCCCAAGGTCATCCCCACCATCGCCAGATGCTCTTGGGTGAGCTGCCACATCAGGCCGGGGTGGTTGAGGAGATAGCTCACGCGGATCCCCCCTCCAGCATGGCCAAGCTGCGAATGTGATCCAAGGTCAAAACGCCGATGGCCCGCCCGTCCTCCCACACCGTCAGGGCTGCCGCCCCTGTGCGCAACAGCAGGGACAAGGCTTGCCGCAAAGTGGCCTGGGGCCTCACCATCGCTCCCTCTTGGATTTTGTGGTTGTGCGGGATCCCGGCCATCGCCGTTTCCACCCGCAGCACACTCAACTGCCGTACCATGTCATCTGCCCCCAGCAGTTCCCTGACAAAGGGAGTAGCCGGCTGGGTGAGCAGCCGAAAGGGAGTGTCGAACTGCACCACCCGCCCCTTCTGCATCACCAAAATGCGATCCGCCAGGCGCAGCGCCTCTTCCACATCGTGGGAGACGAACAGGATGGTTTTTTTCAATTGCCGTTGCAGGCGCAGGATCTCCTCTTGCAGCTTGCTGCGGGTAATGGCGTCGATGGCCCCAAAGGGCTCGTCCATCAGCAGCAGCCCTGGATCCCCGGCCAGCGCCCGCGCCAGCCCCACCCGCTGCTGTTGTCCACCCGACAGTTGGGCAGGGTAGCGGTGGCGGTACTCGTGGGGGGGCAAATTAACCAAGCTGAGCAGCTCGTCCACCCGCTCGCGGATGCGCTCCTTCGGCCACCCCAAAAGTCGCGGCACTACCGCCACATTCTGGGCCACCGTCATGTGGGGAAACAGCCCCGATTGCTGGATAACATAGCCGATCCGCTGCCGCAGAGCCGTGATGGGAAACTGGCGGATATCCCGCCCGTCCAAGCGAATCTGCCCCTGGGTGGGATCCAGCAAGCGATTCACCATTTTCAGAAGGGTGGTTTTGCCGCAGCCAGAAGGCCCCAAAATGACCACCAACTGGCCCGATTCTATGGAAAAACTGCACTCCTCCACAGCCGGCTGGGAACTGTGGGGAAAGCGCAGCGATACCCGCTCGAACTCGACGGTGCTCACCTCAGGGTCTCATGCAACAGGCAAGGTTATTTCTTGAGAATGCCGGCTTCCACCAAGAAAGTTCTGGCCACCTCCGCCGGCTCCTTGCGGTTGCCGCTCACCTCGTAGTTCAACCGCTGCATCACCTCGTCCGTCAGCAGGGGGGAAAGGGCATTTAAGGCAGCGGCAATGCCGGGGTTGGCCTCTAGGGTGTCCTTGCGCACCACCGGCGCCACCTGGTAGGGGGGGAAAAGCTGCTTGTCATCCTCCAGCAGCACCAGGTCAAAGGCGGCAATTTCTCCATCGGTGCCGAAGGCCACTGCCACATCCGCTTCCCCATTGACCAAGCCCTGGTAGCGGAGGCCGGGATCCACTGCTTTGTAGGCCTTGAGCCGGAAATTACCGTAGACGGCTTGGATCCCAGGTAGGCCATCCTCGCGGGCTTGAAACTCCGGCGGCCCGATCATCACCAGCTCGCCCGCTTTGGCCACCATGTCCGAGATGGTGGCAATGCCCAGCTCAGCCGCTCTGGCGCGGGTCATGGCCAGGGCCTGGGTGTTGTTCAGGGGGGCGGGATCCAGCCAAATCAGTTGGAACTGGCTCTCGTACTCGCGGGCCACCGTCGCGTACACCTCTGCCGGGTCGCCGCTGCTGGGCAACTTGAGCACTGTCAGCAGGCCAGTGCCGGTGTACTCGGGGTAGAGATCGATCTCGCCGCTCAACAAGCCCGCATGGGCTACCGGTGTTCCGCCCAGGTTGAGCTTGCGCTCCACCGTGAACCCTGCCGCCTCCAGGGCTAAGGCGTACATTTCCCCCAAAATAAACTGCTCGGTAAAGTCCTTGGAGCCGACGGTAATGGGCTTGGCGAGGCCCCCTTGGGGAGTGAGAACAAGAGCTGCCAGCCCCGACAGGGCCAGCAAAGCCAAGCGACGAGTGGTTTTCAGCATAGGCAAGGGGAGAAGGGATCCCAGGCTAATGACAAGAGGCCCTGCCGAGAGCGTTCCGGCCTGGGCCAGGAAGTTTCGACTGTTAAGTCACCATTAAACCATTATTTTCCCTGAGCCGTAACTGCAAGAACCAACCGTAGAGCATGCCTCTAACCCCCAAAACCCTGAACTTTGCTGAATTTACTGAGCTTTAGGCGGTTTGGCAAAAGTCATTGAGAGGGATATAGTAGACCAAGTTTCCCCCTGATCCTTGAGTCCACCGCAACGGTTGCCGGGAAGTGAAGGGGGAAAGCGCTCGGGGGGTATTCCTCAGGGCTTTGCGGGATACCGCCTTCCTGCTCAGAGATAGGCAGGATGCGATCGCTTCTTTCCTGAACCATGTTCAGGAGAGTTCAGCGTGAATGTATCAGATCGCCAGTACGGTCACTGCAAGTTGGTTTGAAATAGCCCAAGTGTAAGGACTCCGTCCCGCTGGCGCGAAAGGACTCCGTCCCGCTGGCGCGATCAGCACCGCCCCAGCCCCTCTCCCAGGGGAAAAGGGGAGTTCGCAACCTAGGTTGAGAGGTTTACCCCCATTGACAACAACCCTGCTGTGTCGCTGGGGTCTGGTTGATACTTGAGGGGCGGTCAACCATGCCCAATCAGCCTCCGCTCGGAACCGGGAAAGAGCCTGTTACCGCGCGGATCTTCTGTCGCCGCCCGGCCCGCTCGATCTCCAGCTCCAAGGTGCTGCCCACCTCAGTGCGCTCCACCTCCTGTTGCACCTGATCGGCTGTGGTTACGGCACGACCATTGATGGAGAGAATGACATCCCCAGACCGCAGCCCTGCCCGTTCCGCTGGGGATCCCTGGATGACTTCGCCAATCAGTACACCCTGATCCACCGTTATCAAAATGCGGCTATTGGGATCCTGGTTGAGGCGCTCCTTCAGCTCTGGAGTCAGCGTGAGCATGCGGATGCCCAGGTAGGGGTGATCCACCTTGCCGCGAGTGATCAACTGATTGGCCACCCGCTGGGCCGTCTCAATGGGGATGGCGAAGCCCAACCCTTGCGCTCCCTGGATGATGGCGGTGTTCACCCCTATCACCTCCCCTTGAGCGTTGAGCAGCGGGCCACCGGAGTTGCCGGGGTTAATGGCCGCATCCGTTTGGATAAAAGATACCCGCTTGTCAGGCACCCGAATCTCCCCGCTGGAACGGCCCAAAGCGCTGATGATCCCAGCCGTAACGGTGTTATCCAAACCCAGGGGGTTGCCGATGGCAATGGCCCACTGGCCCGGCTCCAGGGTTTCCGAGCGCCCCAGCTTTACGGTCGGCAGGTTCTGGGCGTTGATCTTCACCACGGCGATGTCCGTAACCGGATCCGAACCGATTACCTGCCCATCAAAGCTGCGGGTATCCTTGAGCGTCACCGTTACCTTGTCGGATCCCTCGACCACATGGGCATTGGTGATGATCTGGCCGTCTGGGCTGATGATGAACCCAGAGCCGGTTCCCTGCTGTCGCCGCTGCCGAGGGATGGAAGGGATCGCTTGGCCGAAGAAATCTCGGAAAAAGGGATCGCTGAAAAACTCCTCCGGAAAAGGGGCAGGGGCGCGCACCGTCCGCTCAGCATCGATGCGAACCACCGCCGGCCCCACCTTTTGCGCCACATCGGCGATGAAATTCAGGTTCAGTTGGGCCGGGGTTGTCGTCGTTTGGGCAGATACCCCCTTGCCCCCCACCAGAGCCGCTCCCAGCCCAATGCCCAGCAGCACCAGCAGCACCGACGAGAGAAGAGACTTCCAAGTGGAAACGGCAGAAGGCTTGAACAAGGATTGGGCAGGTTGGGCAGAAGCTTCTGACCTGGGAGAGGGCTGGCCCGGCATGGATGTGCTGCGCTTCATAGCTACAAGAAAAGAGTTGGGATTGGTGAAAGACTTCGGCCCCACGCAGGGGAAGAAACCTAGAGCCTAATCTAACATGGACAGCAGGGATCCCAGAGTGGGCAACCCTAGCGTTTTTCCGTACTTCTATCTGGAGCGAAGAGCAGCGGAATCTGCTCACCTGAGGTAGCCCATTTCCATTCAGTTGGCTTTGATCAAGATAGGTAAAAGATAGGTAAGGCCCGAAAGGCTCCCGGTTTTGTCCGGTTTGCAGCTAGCGTAGGAATGATGAATGGGGGTAAGACCATGACCAACCCAGCCAGCCGCCTGTTGGCTCCTCTGCTTGGCGGATTGCTCTCAGCGCAGATGGCCGCCCCAGTTTTGGCCCAAATGGGGCCCTTGCCACCACCGCCTGCCGGTGAGGGATGGCGTCCTGTGAATCCTCGCCCCCTTCCCCCTGGCCATCAACCCCTGCAACCTGGCCAGCCCTTTCAACTGCAAACCACGTTGCTATTGCGCTCTGGGGATCTGATCCAGGCGGTGCATCGCTCTCCAGAAACCCTCTTGATTGCCCCTGGGGAAACCCGCGCCGTCAGCCTTAGCTTGGATACCCCTCTGCGGGACATCTACGGCAACACGGTCGTCCCGGCGGGGGCCGTTTTGGAAGGCCAATTTCAGCCGGTGAGCGGCGGCACCCAGTTTGTCTCGCGGGCCCTGATTTTCAACGGCCAATCCTACCCCCTCTATGCCCAGAGCCAGGTTATCCCGCTGCGTAAGGATCCCCGCCACACTTCCGGGGAAGCGATTGTGCAGGATGCCTTGATCGGGGCAGCCGCAGGAGCGATTTTGGGGGGCCTCTTCGGCGACCGGGTGATCTCGACGGAGAAAGTGCTGGGCGGAGCGGCGGCAGGGGCTGTCATCGGCAATGTGACGGCGCCGGAAGTGGCGGTGATCGACGCCAATGCCAACTTGACTCTGACGGTCACCCAAGATTTTCAGCCCTACTTGCCCTAGCGAGCTTCTGAAAACAGCTCTGGCCCTAGGGACTGGTGGTGAGCCGATCCAGAATCTCCTCGTGGGAGAGGCCCTTGCGCACCCATTCCTCGCAGTGGTGCAGCCGCTGGGCCGTACCGATGAGGAAGCGGTTGAGATCGGCCCCCAGGGATTCGCAGGTGGTCTGTACGCAGATGAGATCCCGCCCCGAAAGCAAGGAGAAGAGGCTGGCTAGCATTCCCGCCTCCAAATATCCGGCAGGCTCTCGCCGTGCAGAAGGTTCCTCCGGGTTGAAGCTGGCGCGAGCGGCAAGGGCAAACCCGGAATGGCGGATCCCGGCCTGAACCAAGCCGTGGTCGGCGGCGGAAAAATCCAGCTCCAGGCGTCCCCAGCCGTGGGTAGCCCAGAGATCGCTGAGGGCATCCAGGAAGATCCCCATCGACAATTCCTGCAGCGGCTGCTGGTAGTAGCCGGAAAGCTCGTCTTCAACACGGCGGAAAAACGCCTCTCCCCAATCGCGGCCACAGTTGTAGAGAATGACGCGGGTGGCTTGGCCAGTTTCATAGCGCAGGCCGGAGTAGAGAGCTTCCAGCAGGGGCATGGGAAAGGCCGCCAAGCGGTATCCTCCGCGGCTGTACAGCAGTCCGGTGTGGATGTCAGGGCGGATGTAGTAGGCAGGGCTAAAGCAGTGCCCAGGCAAGATCTGGTCTTGCAGAATCTCTTGCAGGGTAGTCATGGCTATCTCACAGGGGGATGGACGGATTTGAGGGCGGCTGGAACTTGGCCTTTTGGAGTGAAGGGATGAATGTCCGGTGGATTGGCAAAACTAGGGAATCCATTGAGGGCGAATGGACCTAGTTAACCAGCATGGATTTGGCCAAAAGCAGATAAGGACGGATCATCTCGCTCTCTTCTGCCCCAAAGATGTAGGTCAGGGAGTCGAGCATTAACTTGTAGGCAGGCTGGCATTGGTCGCGCATCTTGAACGATTTCAGGATCGTCTCCAGCCAGTAGAGCAATTTATCCCTCAGGTAGTCTTCGTCGTTGAGCAGCATAGCCATGCAGCAGTAGCGCCACACCATGCTCAGATCCCGGCGGCAGCGCTCCCAGGCCAGGTGACCATGCTGGCGGATTAAATTCGGCATCATCGGCTGAAACTTCTCCATCACCCGATCCAGCAGCTCTTGTTCTTTGGCCTGCAGAACCTGGTAAAGGCGTACCCGCCTCGGGATCCCTTCCACGTAGGCGTGTAGAGTTTTCAACTCGTCCGGGCGCAGATAGCGGCCTTCGCTTTGTTGCATCAGCTCGGCAACCCTTGAATTCATAGATAGAGCCTCCTTCAGTGGGCTTCACACAAACATTTCCGCCAAGGTGAGAGCCCTCTCCGGCGGAACTGTGGGCAGGTCAACCTCGGCCTCAGACCTAGAAGAAGAGGGGGAAGGGAACTGGACCTGAGAAGTGGCGCAGACAGCTTGTAGCTCTTGCCAGTAGGGGGCAAGCAAACCCTGCTGATCCGCCGGCAGGGATCCCTGAACCACTGCCCGTAGCTGAGCGAGCGCTTGCGGCAACCCTAGGTACTGTTCCATCGCACCAAGAGTTACCTGCTGCACAGGGGTGGGATCCCCCAGCAACAGACTCAGGCCCAGGGAGCGCAAGCAAAAGGCCAATTGACGAGCCAAGAGGCGCTGAGATGGTGTCAGAGGGGACTCTGTTCCACCGCTGTGCCCCTGCTGTTGCAAGACCCTTTGGATCCAGGTCAGCTCTTGCTGTTGTAAGACTTGGTAGAGCTCCAGCCGTTCTTCAAAAGAGAGCGAGTAACGAATCAGGTCTTGCAGATCGTCGGGTGTTAAGTAATCCCCTTCTCGATCGGCAATGCGCTCCGGCCAAGAGTGAAGGTCATCCATGGGTGAAGTCTCCTTAAAAACAGAGGGCAAAACAAAACCGAGATCCCTGAACAAACCAGAGCTAGAGCAAAGCTCCGCCAAACAAGGCGGCAAAATCCTCAAGGGTAAAGGGATCCTCCGCTGGCAATTCCGGCACCGGCTCCACCCATGGGCGGATGCCCGACCAATTGAAGCCGGCAAAAAACTGTCCCACCGATTGGGCAAAGAGCATGGGGGACTGCGGCGGCGGCTCTTGAGCAAAGGGAGCCTTGGCCGGGGGTCGGTTATCCCAGTTCAACCCCTGCAAAAAGACCGCCAGCGGCTGGGTTAAGTCCAGATCGGTGTCTAAGTTGAAGGTGACCATGGGCGTTTCTCCAAAGTGTCGAGGGATCCCAGAGAGCCTTCAAAAGCCACAAGCAAGCCTCACAACTGGTGCAAACGCTGCTCGATCTCGCGGGCGCTGGCCCCTTCGGTGATCCAAAAATTGGCGGCATCAATGCGTTCTTGCCCGCCCAACAGGAACTTGCAGTAGGTTTCCCCCATGGCGTAGCACTGGATCTCGATGCAGGCCAGCTCGCGGGAAGTCATAGCGGTGAAAAACCCGGCAAATAGCCCGGCATAGAGATGACAAACCGGCTTGCCCACATCCCCAAGGGTGCGAGCCACCATCGAGTCAAACAAGTTGATAAACAGGAAGCCTTTTTGTTTGGATTCGGTTTCCACCTCCCACTTGCCCCAGCCCTGAGCCGTAAAAGGCCACCACCAAGTCTCCAGCAAAAACAAAAGGTTGGACTGTTTTACGCCAATCCCATACTCCCGCTCGTACCACTCGGAGAAGTGCTTGGCATCGCGGATGCCCCAATCTCTGCCAATGGTGTACATCACCGCCGCCGAAGCATCCCCCACCTCCCGTTCCAAGCCTGTTTGCAGGCCCACAATAAAGTCTTCGCTCAACAGCAGATTTTGGGTGTTGTTCCAATCGATAATCGTGCCCTGATCTCGGTTGAAGCGAAAGAAATCGCGGTAACTGTAGTGAGCATGCTTGTCACGGCCCACAGGCAGGGTGACTGCAGGACGGGGATCCGGTCGAGATGGAGTGGTGACCATGGTGCTCTCCTGATAAAAAATGGATAATTTTAGATTGCAAAGCAACAGGATTTGGTGGGATTTGTAGGGATCAACTGGGCCAGATAATGCCAATGAGTCAACAAAATGAATGGCTAAGCATTCGATAAACTTGGTCAGCTATCTGAGGGATCCAACATTGTTCAACTCTTTTTTTGATTGTTTATAAAACAACACCTGCCGAGCCCAAGGGATCCCTGAATATCGACAATTCATCAAACTTCCCGAGTTTGGGCCAGCGTATTGCCAATGATGCGGAAGTCCTCATTTTCTAGCTGCTTAACAGTAGAGCGAGTGATGATCTTGCCCTGCTCCACCAAAACCTTCCCCGTCCGTGGGTGCAGCAGGTCTTGTTCGGCCCGCCGACCGATGAGCACTTCGATATCCCTCAGCGAGTTCACGTACATCCCCGGCGGCAGCTCCACCACCACGCCATCGGAAACCACCCTGGCCTGGCAGGCCAGACGAGAATTGCTGCGGGCGCTGGTAATGGTCTCCAGAGTCTTGGCCTCGCGGGGGGTGATGGGAGTGAGGCTTTCCATTCCCTCTTTGACGTAAACATGACAGGTGGCGCAGAGGCCGCGACCGTTACATTCCCGCGAAACCTGCAGCTCCTCCGACAAAATGGCCGACAGCAGATTGCTGTAGGTATCGACCTCCGAGACACGAGATAAAGGCTCTAGCCGGATTTGTTTAACCATAGACGGGATCCACATTAAGGGCAGACAAAAACCCCGGCAGGCAGGATCTACTGCATAAGCAACGCAAACAAATCACAAAAATTGATTGATCCCTTCCCCTGCAGCCCCCTTGCAGGTCTACAGCAACACCTGAGTCCCCAGTCAATCAAACCAGAGCACTTCACCAGAGCACTTCAAATGATGAGCCCTGCACCTGTGACCCTGGGAGAGGCTGCATTCTTTACTTAACTTATATTCTGGATCTGGAGCAGGTTATTCTGGATGGAAGTGTCATAATACTTAACTACGAATAAACACGGAATTTTTTTATCGGCTAGAAAGTTACGAAGTGAAATCACGTAAATTGGAGAAAATGACAATCCTTTCGTAAATATTTATCGCAGATCTCCCCCGGTCGTTCTGTCGGCAAGGTAAATCTTAAGTAGAACCTTCACGGTCTTTTATTGGCAATTTTGTTACAGAAGGATGTGCTGAAGTTTGCCGTAAAAGCGTATTGAGCCATTCGCTACTCTCTTGGCCATTTCTTTAAAGTAGCCCCTCGTTTTGTCTGTTTTTGTCAGTTCTGTCGATTGGGAGCTATTGCCATGGAACCACGCCAGCGGGATCCGCAAACGTTGCAAAACCTGTTGCGGGCTGCCTATCAGCAGCTTTTGGAACGCCAGCCCTACCAGCACGAGAAAGCGGGAGAACTGGAGAAAATCGAGCAGGACTTCTTGCGGGGGCGGATCGGGATTAAGCGCTTGGTTCGCCAGATTGGGGGATCCCGGCTCTACCGGCAACTCTTTTTCAGTGCCGGCTGCAACACCCGCTGTGTGGAGCAGGGTTTCAAGCACTTTTTGGGGCGGGCCCCGGCCAGCAAAGCTGAGGTGGCCGCCTACCACGACATTTTGGTGCACCAGGGCTTGCAGGCCATGGTCAATGCCTTTATCGACTCGGAGGAGTACCGCCACCAGTTCGGCAACGACCATCTGCCCCACCCCCGCCAACGGCTGAGCGGCCACCCACCTTTGGCCTACTTGCTGACAAACCAAATGCACCGGCGCCATGAGCTGGGGATGCAGGGATCCCCGCTTTTGCACAGTTTGGCGGCGATGGAAGTGGGGATCCCTTAGGCAGTGGGGCCGGGGAGGAAGTCGAGGGTATAGGCTTGGCGAACCTCCAGACCCGCTGCGCCGATCCCCAGGGCCACCATCTCCTGAAAGTAGGTTTGCCAGCGCTGGTGGGTCATGGCGCCGATCCCCAGCGTGGCGGCATCTCCACTGGTGAGAAGGCCGTAGTCTTTTAGGGCTTGGTGGGCGTAGGCCAGGAGGGCCTCGCTCATGTTGGGGTTGTCTTGGCGGATGAGGCGATTGCCGGGGCGGGGATCCTCTAGGTAGCTCTGCCAGCCCTGGATGGAGGCAGCTACAAATTTTCGCACCTGCTCCGGGTGCTGTTCGGCAAAGGGGCGGGTGGTCTCCAGGGTGGTGGCGTAGGGGGAATAGCCGTAGTCGGCCAGCAGAAAAACGACGGGATCAAAGCCCCCCTCCTGGCGCACGCGGAAGGGCTCGGAGGTCACATAGCCCTGCTGGGCAGAAGACTTGTCCAGCAAGAAGGGCGTGAGGCTGAGGTTGTAGGGGCGCTTCTGCTCGTCGGTAAAGCCAAATTTGGCCCGCAAAAAAGGCCAGTAGGTGAGGTTGGCCCCCGGTGACACCCAGATGGGCTTGCCCCGCAGGTCTTCCAGGCGCTCGATGCCCACCCCTGGATGGGCCAAGAGACACTGGGGATCCTTCTGGAAAAAGGCGGCCACGGTGAGAACAGGGATCCCAGCTTGCAGAGCCGCCAGAGCGTCGGGGCTGCCGCCGAGCACAAAATCTGCCGCTCCCCCGGCTAGCAGTTGCAGCACGTTAACCGCCGTTCCCCCCATGCGGATTTCCACCTGCAGACCGTAGTCGGCGTAGATGCCGGTGGCCAGGGCTTGGTAAAAGCCGCCGTGTTCGGCCTGGGCGTACCAGTTGGTGACCAGTCGCAAGGGCCGGGATCTGGCCGAAGAGGGGCGGGAGCCCGCTCCTACTGCTAGCAGAGCAGCTCCACTGGCCAAAAAACGCCGCCGCGGCCAAGGCTCTGGAGTTACACCGGACATAGGCAGGGATCCTCAGGCGGCCACGCTTTCAGTATCTCGCAAGTAGACCAGTTTTTCCTCAGGCTGGCCACCCCTTGGAAGAGGAGCTGTTGGGAGGCGTCTTCGATTTATATTTGCAAAGCAAGCGGGATCCCCTTCTTAACAAGGGGCAAGATCGACATTCCAAGGGGTAGGGCATGGGCAAGGTGTATCTAGTGGGGGCAGGGCTGGGCGGGCGGGCGGGCCTGACGCAGGGAGCACTGGAGATCCTACGGCAGGCTGAGGCTATCTGGATCGACGAGCTGGTGGATGAGCGCTTGTTGGCAGAGTTGCCGCCGCAGGCGCAGGTGTGGCGACGCTCTGGGCCAGGAAGCCTCCAGGAGGGCATCCACTGGCTCATCCAGCGCTGCCGAGAAGGCAAACAGGTGGTTCACCTTAAGTCGGGGGATCCGCTGATTTTTGGCCGCGCCCGCGAAGAGATCCAAGCCCTTAGGGAGGCGGGCTGTCCGTTTGAGATTTGGCCGGGGCTGTCTTCGGCGCTGGCTGGCCCCTTTTGGGCAGGGATCCCCCTGACCGATAAGCACTTAAGCCGCGTTTTTGCCGTGCTGACTGCCCACGATCTAGAGGCCTTGCCCTGGAGCGCCCTGGCCCAGTTGGATACTTTGGTGATTTTGATGGGATCCCGGCAGCGACAGCACATTGGCGCACGGCTGATGGAGTCTGGGATCCCGGCAGACCGACCGGTGGCCTTGATCTGGGGGGCGGGGCAAGCAGAGCAGCAGGTGTGGGTGGGCACCTTGGCGGAGCTGCAGCAGGAGGCGGGTCAGGCGAAGTTGCCGGGTCTGCTGGTGGTCGGGGAGGTGATCCGGTTGCGGCAGGACTTTTTGCCGGGGATCCCACCCTTGCCGCCACCGGCTCCTTTGGCAGGCAAGACGGTGCTGGTTACCCGTTCTGAGGGGCAATCGCCAGCTTTTTGTGAGTTGCTGCAGGCCCAGGGGGCGCGGGTGCTGGAGATGCCGACCCTGGTGATCCAGCCGCCCACGAGCTGGGATCCCTTGGATACAGCCATTGCCAACCTGGAACAATTCGACTGGCTGCTGCTGACCTCTGCCAATGGAGTGCAGGCTTTCTTTGAGCGGCTGCAGCGGCAGGGGCGAGATAGCCGAGCACTCCACTCCCTGCAAGTGGCGGTGGTGGGATCCAAAACCGCTTCCGTGCTGGCCCAGTACGGCATTCGCCCGGATCTGATGCCCTCCGAGTTTGTGGCCGAAGCCCTGCTACCCATTTGGCCGCAGCCAGTGCAGGGGCAGCGCATCCTCTTTCCCCGCGTTGAGTCAGGAGGGCGGGAGGAGCTGGTACAGGGGTTGCGGCAGCGAGGAGCAGAGGTGGTGGAGGTGGCCGCCTATCAGTCCGCCTGTCCAGCAGCAGCGGATCCCCAGGTCCTGGAAGCTCTTAAAGCCCACCAGGTGGACATCCTCACCTTTGCCAGCTCCAAGACAGTACAGCATTTTGCCCACTTGATCCAGCAGGCAGGGCTAGGCCCTGAGATCTGGGATCCACCCGCGCAGATTGCCGCCATTGGCCCCAAGACGGCCGCAACCTGCAAGGCTGCATTTGGTCGAGTGGACATCGCAGCCCAGGAGTATACTTTGGAAGGATTGGTGGAAGCCCTCATCCAAGCGACCAACCGTTCTACCTAGCCTTTTCAGGCCGTTCGCGGTAGCGGTGCAGAGTACCCAGGTGCTCCTCATAGTGAGCCCCCATCAGCCAAACGGAACTCTCCTGGCCCGGCATCCCAATAGATACACCCAGACACCATGTGGCAGACGGCCAAGCTCTACGAAGACATTCTTTACGAAAAAACGGATGGCATTGCCAAGATCACCATCAACCGTCCCCACAAGCGCAACGCCTTCCGCCCCAAGACCATTGCCGAGCTGATTGATGCGTTTGCCGATGTGCGAGAGGATCCCAGGATTGGAGTAGTGCTCTTAACAGGCGCCGGGCCCCATACCGATGGGAAGTATGCCTTCTGCGCCGGCGGGGATCAAAGCGTACGGGGCGAGGCCGGTTACCTGGATGAGGCCGGGATCCCTCGTCTCAATGTGCTGGATCTGCAGCGCATCATCCGCTCTTTGCCCAAGGTGGTGATTGCCCTAGTGGCAGGCTACGCCATTGGGGGTGGCCATGTTTTGCATCTCATCTGCGACCTGACCATTGCCGCCGATAATGCCATCTTTGGGCAAACCGGCCCTAGGGTGGGCAGCTTCGATGGGGGCTTTGGGGCCGCCTACCTGGCGCGAGTGGTGGGGCAAAAAAAAGCCCGCGAGATTTGGTTCCTCTGCCGCCAATACACCGCAGCCCAAGCCCTGGAGATGGGTCTGGTCAATGCCGTGGTGCCGGTGGAAGAGCTGGAAGCTGAAGGGATCCGCTGGGCGCAAGAAATTCTCCAGCACAGCCCCTTAGCCATCCGCTGCCTCAAAGCCGCCTTCAACGCCGACTGCGATGGGCAGGTGGGGCTGCAGGAGCTGGCCGGAGATGCGACGTTGCTGTTCTACATGACCGAAGAAGCTGCTGAGGGCAAACGCGCCTTTTTGGAAAAGCGCCCACCTAACTTTCGCCAGTTTCCCTGGCTGCCATAGTTTGTTTGTTTTCATTAATTCCACTTCCCCGAAGGGAAGCGACTGCCTATCTACTCTTTTTACTCCTGCTCTTAGCCTTCCCGTTTCTCCGGTTGGTGGTTACCCTAGATGCGGTTCAAGTTGCTGTTGCAAAGCTCGGATTTTCTCCTAACCTATCTCTTGTGCTGCCGACCCTAGTAATTATTGGGAGTACGATTAATATCCCCCTTTATGAGAGAGTTTCCAAAGTAGCTATGGTACCTGATTTGGATCGATTGTGGACGATGCGCTTCTTTTGGGGTATTCCCTTAAGGCGAATTGAACAGAAAACGATTGTGGCGTTGAATGTCGGGGGTGGTCTGATTCCAACCCTATTGGCCATTTATCAGTTTACCCGTGTTTCGCCAATTTTGATTGTGCTTGTCACGGCTGTGGTGACAATAGTTAGTTATTATTCTGCCCAGGTGGTGCCGGGGATTGGGATTCAAATGAATGCCTTGATTGCTCCCCTAACGGCGGCGATGACTTCTGTGCTATTAACGGCGGGGTCTGATGTTGTGGCAGCACCGATTGCCTTTGCTGGCGGTGTATTGGGAACACTAATTGGGGCTGACCTGTTACACCTGCCCCAAATTGAGCGGATGACTCCAGGCATTCTTAGTATTGGTGGGGCTGGGGTTTTTGATGGTATTGCGCTGTGCGGTTTATTCGCCGTTTTGCTGACTTAGAAATTACTCAGAAATTCCAACAATTCACTTAATTGGTACATTCGGTTGGCTCGTAATTTATTCTGAAAAACGTTCTGAACAACACGACTTATCCCTAAAATTGATCCCCCATTAAGGTGGTTTTTCTACCCACTCGTACAGTTCTAAATCCGTTGAGGCGCAGGAGTGACAGCCCCCACACTTCCGCTGGTGTACGGGGCGCACCCGCCCTTTGCGAATTAATACATCCAGGATCGGACGGAGGGCATCGGCATCCATTTGCCAGTGTTGACATAATTTGGTCAACGAAACTTGCCGGTGCGTTTGCAGATAACGTTGTAGGTCTTGCAAGAGCATCCCTTACCTCCCGGAGGGTACCCGCCGCAAACGGGGGCTACTGACGGCACGCAATCCCCACAAAACCCCCAACTGTACCAGCATGAGTCCCAATACCCACAACAGGGAACGTGCGGGGTGTTCATTAAAAGTCATGAACTGGTAATAAAAGGTGGCAACCCAATAGGCCAGCCCGGTTGTCCAACAAGCGATAAACACCGTCCAGCCTAGATTGGTTTCCCGATAGACTGCCGCCGTCGCTGATACACAGGGGAAATACAGCAGGACAAACAGCAAAAACGCAATCGCCGCCGTGGTACTGCCAAAGCGGGAAGCCATCTGCCCAAAGGTAGTCGTCTGCACCCCCAATTCCTCCGCCACTGCCTCCTCATCCCCACTCCTGCGGACTACCCCCATCCCCAGCGGGTCCAGCAACTGCTCCCCTAGGGCGGCAAAATTTTGGGGAATGCTGGCAACTGCTTCCTGGAGACCACCCCACAGGTCAAATGCCGCCGGTGGTTCCCCACTATCTGCTGCTTCCGCCTGCGCCAACTGCCCATAGAGGGAATTCATGGTTCCCACCATCACCTCCTTGGCAAACGTCCCGGTAAATATCCCCACCGTTGCCGGCCAATTCTCCGGTTGCACGCCCATCGGTGCAAATACCGGCGTAATCTGCCGCCCAACCGCACTGAGCAGGGAATCGGTACTGTCCTGTTTCCCAAAGGAACCATCCGTTCCCACCGAATTTAAAAAGCCCAAAATCACCACCATCACGATAATCATCCGCCCCGCTTTGGTAATAAACGCTTGCAACCGTCCCCAGGCGTGGATGGCTACCCCCTTGAGCGTGGGCAAATGGTAGGGCGGCAATTCCATAATGAAGGGAGCCGCTATCCCCTGTAGCAGGGTGCTTTTCATCACCAAACCCGTAAACACCGCCGCCCCAATGCCAATCAGGTAGAGCAGAAACACCACATTTTGGGCATTTTTCGGAAAAAACGCCGCCCCAAACAGGGCATACACGGACAGCCGCGCCCCGCAGGACATAAACGGGTTCATCAGAATCGTCATCAACCGATCCCGCCGATTTTCCAGGGTACGGGTCGCCATAATGGCGGGGATATTGCACCCAAACCCCACCAGCATCGGCACAAAGGACTTCCCCGGCAAGCCAATCCACCGCATCAGCCGGTCCATCACAAACGCCGCCCGCGCCAAATACCCGGAATCCTCCAACACCGATAAAAAGACAAACAATAAGCCAATTTGGGGAATGAAGGTCGCCGTCGTTTGAATGCCACCCCCCACCCCGTCCGCCAACAGCCCAATCAACCAGCCGGGTGCATGGAGTTGGGTCAACAGATGCGCCGTGCCCTTCACCGCAATCGTGCCCACCCCTATATCAAAAAAATCCACAAAGGCTCCCCCCACATTCATCGCCACGAAGAACATGAGGTACATCACCCCGAGGAAGATGGGAATCCCCAGCCACCGGTGCAACACCCAGCGGTCAATCCGATCCGAAAGCGTTTGGCTAACCTGCCCAGCGAAAGTGACCGTCGCCCCCATCACCTCCCGAATCCAGGTGTAACGGACATCGGCAACCAAGAGGTCAATGTCTTCCCCCAAGGTTTGAAAAATCTCCTGCCGATGGGTTTCTAACACCGGTGCAACGTTCGCCCCATCCACCGCTTGCAACCCGTACAGCACCGCCCAAGGGGAACCCAGACCTGCTGTATAGGAAAGTTCGGTAAAGGCTTGCTCGATCACCGGGGGATAAACAGGGCGCACCCCCGCCCCCTGCGGCTGGGTCAATGCCTGCCGGATGACTGCCTTAAGTTCTGCCACCCCCCGCCCCCGATGGGCACACAAAGGCACGACCGGACAGCCCAACCGCTGTTGCAAACCAGCCACGTCAATCCGTATCCCCCGCCCTTCCGCTTGATCCATCATGTTCAGGGCAATTACCAGCGGCACCCCCATTTCCAAAAGCTGGGTCGTCAGGTAAAGATTCCGCTCCAGATTGCTGGCATCCAGGATATTCACCACCAGGTTGGCTTCACCGCTGAGCAGGTAATCCCGTGCCACCTGTTCATCCAGCCCCGTGCCCCCCGCTGCCACATCCAGGGAATAAATCCCCGGCAAATCCACCACCGTCACCGTTTGCCCCTGATCCCGGTAGGTGCCCTCCTTGCGTTCCACCGTCACCCCGGGCCAATTCCCCACCCGTTGGCGCGCCCCCGTCAAAGCATTAAATAACGTCGTTTTCCCACAGTTGGGATTTCCCACCAGAGCAATCGTCTGCTTGCTCATTTCCCATCACTCCCTACAGGCACTACCTGTAATGCCGCTGCTTCCCCTTTGCGCAGACTCAGGGCAAACCCCCGCACCTCAATTTCCGTCGGGTCTCCCAAGGGCGCATGGCGTTTCACCTGCAGGATCGTCCCCGGCGTTAAGCCCATCCCCAGCAATTTCCGCTTGTAATCCCCCGCTCCCGGCGCATAGCCCACCACCCGCACCCGACTGCCAATAGTCGCCTCCCCCAAGGTCATCCTGGGCATTGCCGCCTCCCATCGCTCGACACCAATCCGTTCCGCCATACCCGCCCCCAACCCCCACCGCTGACCTTGACATTCCACCAGCACCGACCCGGAATCCAGATGGCTCAACACCGTCAGCACCGCCCCCTGGGTAATGCCCATGCCCACCAACCGGGGATTCGCCTCGCCGCAATCCACCCGCACCACCCGCACCCGTTCCCCTGCCCGCATTTGAGATAGGGGCATTATTTGCAAATTACCTTCACTAGCAATTCCCGGCTTAGCCCGGCTCACTGCCGCCTCGTTGACATAGGTAAAACCCAGTTTTTGACCGTTATTTCCCGGCTGACTCCCTGAATGTGGCACCAGAACCTCCTTGATTATTAGTGGCGTTTGTAATAACTTTAGACCTGAACATAATAAATATTATTCTCAATTAAAACTAATAAATATTATTCTCAATTAAAACACAAAGGCAACCCGACGGCGCCCCTGCCTTAAGCAAGTTTTAATGCTCAGGACGCCAAATTGTTATCAAATATTACGGATGGGATGGATTATAACTGGGAGGATTCTTGGGAGCGATTGTTTTGCAATGTACTGCCAATACCCTGCAAAATCCCCCGCCCAATCAAGCCCAAGCCCCGCCCAATGATCCGGGTGAGCAGGTAGGCACTGGTACGGCCAATGTAATTTGCCACCGCCCGCAGTATGGGTGCCACCGCATCTTGAAACTCCAACCAGAGGGTGACCAGCCAGGGAATGCCCCGGAGTTGGGCCAGTTCCGCCGTGCGCCCCGCATACACCGGGTACAGGACAATCGCCTGGTCTTGGATACGCAAAAGTTGATAACAACTCTCAAAAATCGCCCGGGGTTCGTCCCAGTAGCGTTGCCAGCGGTAGCGTTGGGAAAGTTGGTTGCGGAGCCGTTCGGTTTCCCGGGTAGAGAGCAGGTTGCGGCGATAAAACCGTTGCTTCACCGATTCATGGTGGGGAAAGCAGTTGAGCAGGGGTTGCACCACCCCGTTGGCGACCTGGATCACCAGATTTTCCAGGAGGATGGCGGCGTGGTCGCTGGCGATTTGGCTGTTGGCCGCATACAAGACCCCATCAATGCCCAGGGGCGTTTGAAAGAGATGAAAGCTAAAAAGGTCCTTGACCAGGGGAATTTTGTCTAAAATCAGGGCGCGCACCGTGTCCCGTTGTGCTAGGAGGATGTCAATCACATCCTGCCCGTCAATGGTGTAATAACGTCCGACAAAATCCGTCAGGGCTTCCTGCCACAGCCGTTCCACCAACTCGGGGCAACGGGGGGTCAGTGCCTCGGGGGTGATGCGGGCTTCGAGCAATTCCGCCAGCAGGGCTTCCCACCGATTGAGAATGGTATTCCACAGTTCCCGTTGTTTTTCAAACCGGAGCAGGTCGGTTTCCAATAATAGATTGCTGGTGTTGGTCAGGGGTTGGTTGAATTTTTGCCGCACCTGGCTCAATCGTTCCCCACTGGGGAGGGCAGGGGGGGGAGTCGCCACGGCGGGGGGGCCAACACGGCTCCCGGTCGCCACAGCCAGGTGATCAACCGGCGGGCGGCGTGCAATTCCCGGATGCGCCCCCGGGTGATCTGGGTTGCCAGCCAGGGACGGGGACGTTGGGCCCATTGCTGGCATTGCGCCAGGGCCGTCTCAATTTGCGCCAAACCCTGGGTATACAACTCGGAACGCCAGCGGGGGGTGAGGATGGCCGGTTGCAACCAGGGGGAATAGCCCCCCAAGATGGCCTGCATCCATTGCCAGAGGGTCGCCGCCGGGGTGTACCGTTCCACATACGCCGCTAGGTTGTGTTGATCTTTCATTTGAGCCAAAAGAGAGCACTGACGAGATAGAGAAAACTCAAGAAGTTCCTGGCCAATTTGTCAAAACGAGAA
>NZ_JBSSBO010000031.1:0-36649 GCF_054058915.1 Thermostichus sp. MS-CIW-41 | reverse complement strand
CTCGTTTTGACAAATTGGCCAGGAACTTCTTGAGTTTTCTCTATCTCGTCAGTGCTCTCTTTTGGCTCAAATGAAAGATCAACACAACCTAGTACTACCCTTACTCCTACAGGGGCCTGTGCTCAACGCCCAGGGGCTTACCTCTGACAATACCACTGGTCTTAGCCCTCTTCAGCCAGGAGGTGATTTTCGGAAGAGTTCCCAGAAGAGGGCTGGATCCCCTACCCCCGCATAGGCAACCTCGAAGGGTAGAGCTTAGGATGGCTTGACCCATCTCCTCTTTATCAGCTCTCTCGCTGCCTATGAACCTGTCATCCATTGCCAAGCCACAGCAGCTTTCTCTTTTGCTGATTGCACTTCAGCTAACTCTGGGAGCGCCGGCGACAGCTCATCCGGTCACCACTTCTGCAACGGACTCGACGGCGGCGGCCATTCAGCGAGTAACGGAAATTCATGGCGGAGCTGGGCCTTGGGCCGTGGTCGGCTATCGCATGGGGATGCGCGCTCTGCAGGAGCTGGGCTTGATGAGTCCAACTCCCCACACTTCTAGGAACCGTTTTCTGGTGGAGGTCATTCACGAGTCGCCGGCAGAGATCCCGTTCGTGTGCATTGTGGATGGCTTGCATGCTGCAACAGGGGCCAGTTTGGGCAAGTTGAACTTGAAGCTGGTGGAGGTCGAATCTCTTGAAAAAATGCGCAGCGTGGTCATCCACCGAGAGACCGGCAAGCGGGTGGAGTTTCAAGTTTTGCCTGA
Organism: Thermostichus sp. MS-CIW-41; assembly: GCF_054058915.1. NCBI lineage: Bacteria > Bacillati > Cyanobacteriota > Cyanophyceae > Thermostichales > Thermostichaceae > Thermostichus > Thermostichus sp. MS-CIW-41. Next base: position 35,895 of record NZ_JBSSBO010000031.1, on the reverse strand, counting down.
GTTTATCGCCAAATACCGGAACTTGCCCCCGGAACAACTGGCGGCTGCAGGGCAGGAAGTTCTTCAACTGGCCGATGAGAAGCTTTTCCGTCTCGCCATTAGCCCATAGCAGGGAATATCGCTGCGGGATCCCTTCGGCATTCCTGAGCCAATCAGCTCCAGACCCGAGCGGGTGGCCACCTCTGCCGGATGCTCTCTTTCTGGAACTAACTCTGATTATCGTGGGCTCGCTAGGTACCCCCTAAGGGATCCGGGCTTGAGCGAATACATCTTGAGGGATCACCTTTAGACCCGGCAGGAAATCATCTTGAATGGCTTGAGATCCCGTAAAGGTGCGCGGCGGGGCATCGGGATAGAAGACCGTGATGCTCTTGGCTTGGGGATCCACCACCCAAACGCGGGGGATCCCAGCTTCTAGATAATCGGTTGCCTTCTGAGCTATGGCTCCAAAACTCTGGCCAGGAGAAAGGATCTCGATCACCAACTCGGGAATGGCAAAACAAGGTTCATCGGTCATGGCCTCAACCGGCAACCGCTCGTTAGAGATGTAAGTAACATCAGGAACTGGGATCCAGGGCTCTGCCTTTCGTGTTAAAACAACTGCCCACTCAGTATGTGCTGACCCAGGCTTAGGACACTCAGGGCTAGAGCACCAGTCCTCCAAAATTTGCCACAACACCGGTTGGAGACGAGCATGGAAGCGTTTTGGCGACATGGGTTCGTTTTTGGAGACGGCCCGCCCATCGACTAGCTCATAGACAATATCCCCCTCCGGCAAGGCCAGAAACTGTTCGGGAGTTAGCTTTTGACCTGAAATGGACAACTCTGGAGTCGATAGCATCACAGGATCCCCGTTGTTTAGGATGGCCGAATCTCTGTCTAGGCTAGCTCTGACATCCCCCACCTTCACCGTTTTGAAACAGTTGTCGAGCAGGGATCCAAATCCAGCGGCAAGATGGCTCCACTCAATTTTGGGGGTAGAGATCCCCATCTTTCTGGCACCGGCTGAGCAGAGGATGCCACTTTTCGTGAGAGGATAGGGCAACATTCAACCCAGAACCCTCTCCAGGCAACTTGAGAAGGGGGGGCTTCCAGGCTGCAGTAGCTTGAAGATGCCCGTGCTTCAATGCTTGAAAGCCGTCATCGAGAGGATCCCTATGGCTAATACCCTTTTGACCACTCTAGGCACCAGCCCCTACAGCGAGACGGTGTATGTTTTTGGGGAGCGGAAAGCCGATAGAACCCGTTATGTTGCCAAAGCCCTCTGTCAGCTCTTTGACATCGAGAGGGTGATTGTGCTGCTAACCCAAGAAGCACATGACACCCATTGGAAGCATCTACGGGACTGCCTACCCCCCCACGTGGAGAAAATTGCCAAGGCCATTCCTGAAGGGAAAACCGAGGCAGAGACCTGGGAGATCTTCGATGTGCTGGTCGATAGCATCGAGCCCCATACGCGGCTGGTTTTCGATATCACCCACGCCTTTCGCTCCATCCCCGTACTGGTGCTCTTGGGAGCCGCCCTTTTGCGCAAGGCCAAGAATGTAAATATTCAGGGGCTGTACTACGGTCTCTATCTCAAAGACCAGCAGGAAACACCCATCATCGATCTCACCCCCGCCCTTCGTCTTTTGGACTGGCTGACGGCTACCGACAAATTCATCAGCACCGGCTCGGCCTTGGAGTTGGGCCAACTTTTGGATACAGTTCAACGGGACTTTTACCGCCAACCAAAGCTCGGCAAAAGGGATCCCAGGCCCACCCGGCTGCAGAGCTTTGGACAAGCCATCCGCGACATCTCCCGTTCTCTGGAGCTGGTGAGGCCGGTCAGCCTGCAGGAGGACTTGCGCAAGTTACAAAGACACTCTACCCAGGAGTTGGCAGAAGAGGTGGGCCAATTTGCCAAGCCCTTCGGCCTGCTGCTGCAAAGCATTCAAAATAGCTACAGCCAACTGGCGCTGCCGGCAGACCAGAAGGAGGATCCCCGCGCTCAAGTTCAAAAGCACTTTCAACTGCTGCGCTGGTATGTGGAAAAGCGCTTCACCACCCAAGCCATTCTCTTGGCCCGCGAGTGGGTGGTCTCCGCCCTTTGCCTCTGTGAGGGGATCCAAAACTACCTCGAACGAGAAGCGCGGCAGGGAATTGAACACCAGTTGGGATCCCTCATCCCGCGGGAAGAGCAGCTCTTGGGAGATCTCCCTGCGACTGGATCCCTTATCCAACACCAAGAGCAGCTTCAGTCCCTGCCTCCCATTGCCGCCCATGTCCCAGATGTGCAGCAGCTAGCCAAGCTCTGGTCTCGGCTGAGCGAATACCGCAACGACGTGGCCCATGTGCAGATGAAACCCAAATCTCTACGCAGCGAAGTTCTGGAGAGCTTTGTGCTGCAGGATCTGCTGCCGAAACTGGAAGCGCTGTTTCCTGAATTGACTCGAACAGAGGGGGAATTGGAAGGGGATCCTTCCAATTCTCGGTAGGCTACCAACGTCGGCCCACCCTCAGGTTCTGGGTTTTCAATTTCGGTCCAGCGGTTGGCAGGGGCTGAGCTTGAACAAGTCCTATTGACCTGGAGAAATACTGAAAAAAACCTGAGGGCCGGTCGGGATCGGTGGACTTTGTTTTGTAGCTTCTGCAGCCGGCTATCGGGTGGCTGCTGGGGTTTTGTCTACTTTGTTTCTTGCACGTTCAGTTCTTAACTTTCCTATCTTTCCTGCGAAAACACCATGTCTTATCACTACTACTGGCAAGCAAAGCTCTGGGGCCTGCTGCATGATCCTGCCCTCAAAGCCCTCCACGACGCCTCTGGCCGCGCTAAGGAAGGGCTGTGGCCAAACCTAGCAGCGATGCAGGGGTGGATCTCGCCCAAGGCAGAGGGATCCTCTCCCATAGGCGATGCTGATCTCATCGCCTCGGCCAGCGACCGCGCGGCCATTGGCCATTTGCCCATAGCCATCAACTATCAAGTTGAGGATCGCAACTTGGGTCTTGGACTAGAAATGAGCCACTTGCTCTCCGGGCGCAAGCACTTTTGGCAATTGGCCGATGACCAACACCAAGCCCTCAAGAATGCCCGCTCCCGTGCAGACTACCTGATGGAACGGGAGGAGAACGCCATCCCTGATTGGGTTCGGCAGGAGACGGATCCCCAAAAAGTGTTTTGGTGGTTTTGGCGGTGCTTTCCCCAAGCTATTTGTCAGGAGTTTGGGGATGAAAGCTTGCTGTTATTGCCAGCAGAAACCCGGCTGCCAGACGGATCCCTGTGGAGCCACGGCAGCGTCACCGCAGCCCTAGCGGGATGTTTGGCCGGCTACGACGAGCCCAAGTTCGCGCGTCCCTTCTTGGTGAGCTTTACCTTCAACCCCATCCAGGAGCTGATCAAAGCCAGCCGCAAAATGCGGGACTTTTGGGCCGGATCCTGGCTGCTGCACTACCTTTCTGCCCGCATGAGTTGGCGACTAGCTGAAAAATACGGTCCCGACTGCCTACTCTACCCCAGCCTCTATGGCCAGCCATTAATCGACTACTGGCTGCGGGAGAAGTACCCCGAATTTGAAGAATGGATCCCTCAACCTTCTGCCAACGCCCTGCTCACCGCCGGTTTTCCCAACGTGCTCCTGCTGCTGTTGCCGGAAGACCGGGTGCAAGCGGCCATGCAGATGGCGCAGCAGACCCTCAAGGAAGAATGGAAGCAGTTGGCCCAGAAGGTGCTGGATTACCTGCAGGGGGATCGCCGCTGGCTGAGGCAGTTGCACCCAGAGGATCCCACCTGGCAGGGATGGCTAGAGCACCAGTGGCAGCACTACTGGGCAGCCGTGCCCCTGGGATCCCCGGCTCACTCTCTCAAGGATACCGGCATCCTCAAGCCCCCTCATGTTTCCATTGATGCGGATCCCTGGGTCAGTGCCCAAAACCGCACCTATCACCTGGGGGCTAAGCAAAAGCTCTTTGCTGATGAGGAGCTGGAGTTCTTGCGAGTTAGCTTCTGGGATCCCCAAAGACAACAGCGCCGCCAATACAAGGCCGGACTCAACGTGGGATCTTGGTGGGCAGCCGCAGTGGAGCAAAGTCGGCGGCTACAAGCCGCTTGTAAGCAGGCCCGCGATTGGCAGCTCCCCGTTGCGTTTGGGCCGCGCAGCACCGTTTCGGGCTTGGGGCCGGTGGTGCATCCCTCACCGCGGCAGGGGTGGATAACAGAAGGGGAGAGTCGGCGGCTTTGGCAACGGCAGGCCGGGCTCTTCGATGGCCGGGAACAGCTCAATGCCACCGAAACCCTCAAGCGGGGCTTGTACAAAGTGCTGCCGGAGCTCTTCCGCGAGCTGGATGAAGACCAGATTGCCGCTTCCTACCCGGATCTCACGGCTGGCGTAGCCGGCTACCTCAAAACCCAAGGGCGACGGGAACGAGAGCACTTCGAGCAGGCCTGTCAGGCAGTGGAGGCCCGCTACCCGGAGGTCAGAGGGGTGCTGCGGGAAATGCGGGGCAAATGGGGGATCCCGTGGGCCGACCGGCAGAACCTGCGCTACCATCCCCGTCTGCTCAATGCCGGTTGGCTGGTGGAAGACCTGGAGCTGGACGAGGAAACGCAAAGAAGCTACCGGCAGGACATCGAGACGCTTCTAGGCCGCTACTACCCCAGCGTTAACCCCGCCAGTTGGTACGTGCTGGCTGCCGGGGATGGGGACGACATGGGCAAATGGCTCAGGGGCGAGAAGATGAAATCCTACTACGACTATCTGCCTCAACCCCTACAGCGGCTGGCCAACGGGCAAACGGAAGCCATTGGCGAGGTCTTTGGCAAGGACAAGGAGGAGCTGGAGCAAGTCAAAGACGCTTTTCAGAAGTTTGTCAAAAACAGCCGCAAGCGCATGGGGCCTGCCACCCACAGCGCCCTAAGCCGCGCCCTGCTGGATTTTTCCGGCCAGTTGGTGCCCTACCTAACAGAGCAACGCTACGCAGGCAAGCTCATCTACGCCGGCGGGGACGACGTTTTGGCCTACACCAACCTCTGGGAGTGGGATGGCTGGCTGTGGGATATTCGCCAGTGTTTCCGGGGGGGAGAGGATGACTGGCGGGAGTTTGAGAACCTGGGGGACTACTGGCAGTGGAAAAAAGGGCGGCCTCCCGAAGGTTTGAGCCGGCGCCCCCTCTTTACCCTGGGATCCGCAGCCACCATCAGCTTCGGCGTGGTGATTGCCCATCACTCGGTGCCTCTGGCCATTGCCCTGGAAAACCTTTGGCAGGCGGAAGAAGAAGCCAAGGGCCACCTCTATGCCCATGGCTGCCCCAAAGACAGCGTGCAGGTGCGGGTGCTGTTTGCCAATGGCAACCAACTGGTGAGCACCAGCAAGTTCGACACGTTCGACAAGTGGAAGGATCTCCTTGATTTTGACTGGAAGCTCATGGGCCAGCAGCAGGATCAAAGCTCCTTGTTTGAGCAGGCAGCCCAACTGTGGGAGCAACATCCTGCCCCCAGCCCAGAGGCGGTGCCAGCCTGGGCCACGCTCTTTTGCAGCCGCCGGGATCTCTTCAAACAGGAATCGGAGCAGAAAGAGCACTTCCAGAACAAGCTTGTGGAGTTTATCCAGCATTTTTGGCAGCACAGCCTGCCCGCCCAGCCCCAGGAGTGGGATCTGGAGATCAAAAACTGGTTCAAGCTGGCGGCTTTTGTGCTGCGCAACCGCACCGTGAAATTGGGGAGGAACGGCCGATGAGTTGGTTTACCCTATCACCCTTGGATGTGTGGATGTTTCGAGATGCTAAGCCCTTTGCCCCGGGAGAGCGGGCCTGGGCCAACAGCAGCTTTCCCCCCAGTGGCCACACCTTGGCCGGGGCTGTTCAAGCCTACCTGGGCCAGCCGATGACGCTGCGGCTGCGGGGCCCCTTTCTCTGCCATGACGAAAGGCTCTATTTCCCCGCCCCTTTGCACCTGGAAGACGGATCCCCCCTTGTTCCCGTTCCTTGGTTGGACAAGACGGATCCCTACTTCCATTGCCGCTGGGATCCCACCCGGCCAGCCCCGTTGGTGTCCCTGAGGCCAGCAGAGGAGGAACCCGAAGGCAGCCAGAGCAGCAAGAAGAAAAAAACGGGAGGCTACCTGCCCTTCGAGGTGGTGCAAAAGGCGCTGGAAGGCAAAGGCTGGGATCTCAGCCAGGCCGTCAAGCCGCCGTTGAAGTATGAAGTGCGGCCCCACAACACCCTGCAGGTGAGCAAGCGGCAAGTGCGAGAAGCCGATGGCTACTTTGTGGAGACCTGTATCCGTCTTCAGCCGGGCTGGAGTTTGGCCCTTTCCATCGAGGGCTGGGATCCAGATGGCGAAGCCTGGGATCCCTTGCCCCTGCAGCAAGAAGTGGTTGTGCGGCTGGGGGGAGAAGGCCACGGTGCCTTGCTAGCCCCTTGTCCGAAGTTGCAGGCGCAGTGGCAGCAGTTGCAGACCCTTTCTCAGGCCGCCTTTCGCCAAGCCCGACGCGCTTTGGCCTACTTGGTGACCCCAGGTGTGTTCATCAAAAAGGTGGACGGGCGTTCCCTCTGCCGTGCCTGGCCGTGGGAATGGCGATTGGCCACTCCCCATCCTGCTCACTCCCTCACCGGCCCCCTGGTGAGCGTGGCCACCGGCAAGCCCGTTCCCATCAACGGCCGCCTGCGGGTAGATCACCCCCAAGAGCCGCGACAGATGAGCCTACCCGCTCCTCAAGTTTTTGCAGCGCCTCCTGGCAGTGTCTACTACCTGGAGCAACCGGCCCCCCTCAACCAAGAAGAGCCCGAGCTAGAAGATGGCCGGCTCAACGTGTTCCACCGCTGGCGGCTGTTGGGCTATAGCAAGCTCTTATGGCTGCCTTGGGCGAACTGAGTTTTGCTTTCAGCCCTCCAATGCTTACTCAAAAAAGGAGAGATTTGTATGCCTTTTCAGATCGTTTACCTCCATCTGTTGACTCCCCTGCACACCGGCGGCACCACCCAAGAAGGAAACCTCTTGGGGATTGCCCGCGAATCCCACACCAATTTGCCCTACATCCCTTCCAGCACCATTCGGGGCAGGTTGCGGGCCAGCATGCCCGATAAAAACAAGAAATTTGAGCTCTTTGGCAACGAAATTGGGGAAGGGGATCAGCTTACCCAAGGATCCATTTGGATTGGAGATTGCTCCTTGCTTTGGATCCCGGTGCCCTCCCTCAGCCACGGGGTGGTGTGGATAAGCTGCCCGCTTCTGCTCAAGCGCTGGCTGCGGCTAACAGGCCAGAATCTGTCAGTGCCGGATCCCTACAGTACGAGCTTGGGCACTAACCGCCCCATTTACCTCAAAGATGCCATTCTCAAAGAGGGTCTTCGACAATGGTCGGAATGGAAGAGCTACACCAAAGATCCTAATATCAGTCGCGTGATCGTTTTACCAGATCAGCATTGTGCCACCCTCATTCAAATGAGCCTGTGGCGGCAGGTGAAAGTCAAGCTTAGCGAGCACAAGGTTGTGGAAGGAGGCTTCCGCTATGAAGAGGCCATTCCTCCCGATAGCTTGATGTACTTTACCTGGGGGGTTACAGCCCAAGCAAATGGCAGTTCTGAGGAGGCAATGAAAGAGTTTCGAGATCTGCTGCAATCCAACCAGATTATGCAGATTGGCGGCCAGGAAAGCTTGGGCCGAGGCTTTGTGGAGCTGTCTTTGGATTAGATCTCAACCTAGGAGGGAGGTTTTATGAATAGCTTTGATCCGCGCACAATGGCCAAGCCCGTTTACGAATCCCTGTGCCAGCTCAGAGCACAAACCAAGGATACAGAAAGGCTAAAAGAGCAGAAGAACCAGGCTGTGGAGCTGTACACCTATCTTTCCACCTGGGGTTTGCTGCGCCTCAAGGCCGAAGAAGATGCCCTTAGCCAAGAGGGCAAAAAAGAGGTGGTCAAGGAGTTTTTCGATTGCCTAGAAAAGATCTCCGGTCAGAATGGAATCTCCAAATCCGACGGCCTAGATCGCCTCATGAGATTAGAAGTTGAAGAGTACCTGGGCTTAACAGGACTGGGACTTGCCTTGGCACAAGAATTCAGCTTCTGGGCTACAGCCATTTACCATGACATTAGCGGAGGGGAATAATGAGCGTAGCCATTCCAATCCAGTCTATTTCCCTGTGTGAAGGAAGCCAAGTGGTCATCCATTCGCTGACTTGGCAAGACTTTGAGAGCATTTTGGAGGAGTTAGGGGAAGACCGCCACACTCGCGTTGCCTATTACAACGGCACTTTAGAGATTATGTCTCCCTTATCCAAACACGAGCGCCCTCATCTCATTGCCGGCTACATTGTCTCAGCCATTCTCGATTCTCAAGGGAGAGACTGGGAAGACTTTGGCTCAACAACCCTTAAAAAGTCTGGCAGTGCTGGGGTGGAGCCTTACACCTGCTTTTATGTCCATCACCTAGAGCAGATGCGAGGGTGTGAGGGAAGAATTGATGTTGATCTATTGCCCCCGCCCGATCTGGCCATTGAGTCCGACATTACTTCCCGAACCTTTATCGATGCCTATAAAGCTATTGGCGTGCCGGAAGTTTGGATCTTGGGTGAGCGAAGTTTACGGATATTTATTCTGCAGGGAGAAGACTACGTAGAATCGAGCTGCAGCCGACTTTTCCCAGACTTCGACATCCCCAGGCTTGTGCCTCAACTCATTCGACGCGCCTTAGAAATTGGCACCAGCGCCATGTTGCGCGAATTTCGGGAAACGCTTCGCAATTCCTAATACTGCTTTCCGTCTTTAGGAGAAGATCAAATGCCTAGCAATCGTCCTGCTCCCTGGTTAGGACATCCCTTGGATCCCAACCCCAGCCCAGATCCCACAGCGAGCTTTATTGAATATCTGCGTTGGATGAGGGCTCCAGCAACTCCTTTCAAAGACGGAGCCAAAGTCGATCTGGTGCACCAGGCAGAAGCAAAGGCAAACTACGGAGCGCGTCTTCAAGTTCTGAATGCTCGCATCAAACGCATTGCCGGAGAAAAAAACACTTTTCAGGTCACCTGTCCCTGGCGAATTCGGGTAGGCGGAGCCAAAGGCCCGGAGAGCATGCTGCTGCCCGCTTTTGATCACTTAGGGATCCCTTACCTTCCCAGCTCCACCTTGCGGGGGGTAGCCCGCGCCCAGGCTATTCGAGAGTTGATGCAGAAGCACAATCTGTCTTGGGAGGAGGCAGATAAAGCAGTGGCACCCTGGCTTGGGCACCTGGAAGCTGAGGACAAAGATAGTGCTGGCAAGGTGATCTTTTTGGATGCCTACCCTGTGCCGACCAAGACTCAAAAACAAGGGGATCCTGATAACTCCAGGTCGGGAGGCTTGGCTGTTGATATTGCCAATAACGTTTGGAGATGGAATGGCAACAGCTTGGAATATAAAGCAAATCCCAATGTCTTTTTCTCTCTCAAACAGGCCACGTTTTTAATCGGGATCCGCAAAGGCCCAGGCTGCACCGACGAGATGTTGGCCCAAGTGAAAGAATGGCTCATCCGCGGGCTGGAGCAAGGGGTGGGATCCCAGGTCAACACCGGCTATGGGCGACTAATCCTAACTGATCAAACCCCCACCCAATACAAGGGAGAATTCTTGCGGCTGCCTTTTGAGCTGGAGGGTCAGTTGATCCACGGGCGGCAAGTGGTCAACTGGAGACCTGATAAGAACCGGTATGACAACAAATCAATTGCCGAAGTCCGACCGGTAGCCTTTAAGAACATGCTGCGCTACTGGTTTCGAACCTTTGCCCTGGGTGTTTTGCCCGTGAAGCAGGTGCAGGAATGGGAGGGGCAACTTTTTGGGGCCATCACTCCCCAGCAAAAACACGGCTGGATCCATGTGGATCTTTTAAATGGGCAAGTAACTCAACCAGAGCCGGAACCCAATCAAGCAGGAAAGGGGAAGCGTGCTGGACGGCAAGAAGGGATCCTCATTCTCAGCCTTTCTGAGGAGTGCTACAACCATGCTTCAAAGGAGAACCAGAAAGCGGTGCAAAAGCTCTTTCGGAATCTGACCTGGATGCTGTTTCACCTGGGAGGTATTGGCCAGGGGGCAAGAAGGCCCTGCTACTCTCGCCAAGACCGCGGTAGAGCTCCTTGGTGGCGGGGATCCACCCTCATTCCCAACTCCGAAGATTCATTTTGGAATCTGCCAGAGTCGGTAGAGGAATTCCAGAAACTCTTTCAGAAGCGGCTGCGGGGCTTTTTTGAAGCACTCCAGGTTTTGACTGGGCAGGCCATTGATCCCAGCAATCCCAGGAGCTTTGGTCAGGTCAGCAAAGAAAAAGAAAAGTGTCCTGAAGCTGTGGATGCCCATTGCAGGATTGTAGTCTGCAGCGGCCCAGAAGAGTTTAATAAGCCCTATGCTTTGGCTGTTTTGCACAAGGTAGGCAAGATAGCGCCAGGAAAATACGACAAGTTTCTCTGCGGCGACACAGGCACGCCGTCCCCTGTCTGGATTGCAGATTTGGATGACTATCAGGTGGTTACCGTTTTTGGGGCAACGGTGAATCCTAGGAAAAGTTATCTTGAACAGCTCAGGAAAAATGCTGATGATTTTGGAATAATCTGGCCCTTGAAGTAGAGATATTGGAGAATCTCTGGAGGAATAAAATGTCCAAAAAGAGGATCAATGCCAAAGTTCTTAGAAACCTTGTTACAGCTGTGGTCAACGGCTCGATCACGCTGGCCATCCTGCTAATTGCTCCCTTGGGATTGGCAGCCGTGATTACCAATACCATTCTTGTCGCGATTGCCAGCTTCTTTTCGGGCAGTCTGGCCGAGATCGTGATGGATTTCTTGTCAAGTCCTGAAATTGATGTTGAGATTTTACCGGAGCGTGGCCGCTCTAAACCCGGCAATGCCATAGATCACAGGCGAGGCGCTGAAGATCTGCGTCGTCATGACGAATAATGCGAACTTTATATGTCTCTCAGCAGAGGTGTAGGCTAAGCCTTAAGCAAGAGTTCGTAATGGTCTATTTGGGCGAGTCGCTCTTGCAGGAGGTGCCTCTACCCTTGCTGGAGCAAATTTTAATCTTTGGCCGATCCCAGGTCACCACAGACGTAGTGAGAGCGTGCCTGAGGCGGAATATTCCTATTGCCTATCTCTCCCGGCTAGGCTATTGCTATGGTCGCCTTGTTCCTATAGAGAGGGGGTACCGCCGCTTGGCCCACTTGCAGCAAGCACTGCCGGAGACATGGCGATTGCAAACGGCAGCCCAGATGGTGCGAGCCAAGCTGCTCAATAGCCGGGTGCTGCTGATGAGGCAGCTCAGGCAGCGCCCCACTGAAACAGGGGATCTGACCCTGCGCAGTCTGGAACATTTGGCTGCTCAAGCTCTTGAGGCCAAGTCTCTAGATCAATTGCGGGGCATTGAAGGAGCGGCTGCGGCTCTGTATTTCCCGGAATTGGGAAATTGCCTTCAGCAAAGGGGCTTTGTTTTGCTTAACCGCACTCGACAGCCGCCCACTAACCCGGTTAATGCCATGCTCAGCTTTGGCTACATGGTGCTCTGGAACCATCTATTAACCCTGATTGAGCTGCAAGATTTGGATCCCTATCAGGGTTGCTTGCACGCTAGCAGTGAACGCCATGCTGCTCTGGTTTCGGACTTACTGGAAGAATTTCGGGCGCCTATTGTAGATTCAATAGTCCTCTGGCTGATCAACAAGGGCATTATGAACATCGAAGAAGACTTTGAGTATCGCGATGGTGGCTGTTTTCTAAGTGATAGTGGCAGGAAAAAGTACCTTACAGCTTTCATCCAAAGAATGGAGGGATCCATCCAGACCCCTGACGGAGATCAACCCCGCTGGGATCTGCTAACGCAGCAAGTTAAAAAGTTTAAGCAATCCGTCTCCCTCGACGCCTTGCGCCACAAGGCTTTCCGGCCCCAAAGCCCCCTCGCCAGCACCCTTTTTGCCGACTTTTTTCCGGATCCCTCGCAAATGGGTCTTGCATTCCTTGCCCTGCTTGGGTTTAAATAGGGGTGGAGGGGATCCCTAGAAATTGGAAACGCCTGCCCGAGAGGGGGGCTTTCTGATTTCGCCTGCCCGAGAGGGGGGCTTCCCGGCCCGCAGTGGAGCCGTTAATCCACTGTTTGGGTGAATCCCTGATGCAGGGCTCTGGACCAACCCTGAATCTGGGAGGAACTCCAAGCTGACGGAGCCTGGTCCACTCCGTCGGTGAGGAGAGAAAGCCCTCTCCACCTTCTCTCCTTTTTTATTTTTATGTATACTGGTTCCCCCTTCGGGGGGATCCCTAGAAACTGGAAACTCGGCACACTTCGGAAACGCACCGACCCTGCTGGCAATGGTTCCCCCTTCGGGGGGATCCCTAGAAATTGGAAACCGAGTTAGTCGAAGCCGCATCCCCTGTTTTATACTGTCCGTTCCCCCTTCGGGGGGATCCCTAGAAATTGGAAACTAGAGGGATTAGCCACTAAGTTAAACCTTGAACAGAAGTTCCCCCTTCGGGGGGATCCCTAGAAATTGGAAACAACAGGGTTGGCATTACCTTGTACGAGGGCGCCCATGAGGGTGTTCCCCCTTCGGGGGGATCCCTAGAAATTGGAAACCTGATTAGCCGCACCCCTGCGGCTGCAAACAAGGCAGGGTTCCCCCTTCGGGGGGATCCCTAGAAATTGGAAACTTCCAGCCTTTTTCTAAGACGAGCCAGTACCCACGGTACCGACACGTTCCCCCTTCGGGGGGATCCCTAGAAATTGGAAACTCTGGAAGCGCGCTTGGACATAGTACCCGTTGTGATACCTTGTTCCCCCTTCAGGGGGATCCCTAGAAATTGGAAACTCGGCGCACTTTGGAAATGCGCCCACCCTGCTGGCGTTCCCCCTTCGGGGGGATCCCTAGAAATTGGAAACTTGGTTAAACGTGTCGCCAGGGGAGCAACCGAACTAGACACACTTCTCAAAAGGAGCCTACAATGTCTAAGCGCATTATTTGGACTCCGGACGAGTGGCTCGAAGCAGCGAAAGCTGCAGTTGAGTCTGCGTTCGGCGATTCCTACAACGAAGAAAAGCCGGTGGCTCCGGCTCAACCAAAGCCAACTCCTGTTTTGTTGCCCAAGCCTGTGCGGGTTCCAAACCGTGCGGGTAAGGGTGCAAGTGTGACGATAGCCCAGATCCGCAAGGCTCAAGTTCCCCCTTCGGGGGGATCCCTAGAAACTGGAAACTGCTAACAATCACACTTGCTTGTCGCAAGCTTCGAGAAGGTTCCCCCTTCGGGGGGATCCCTAGAAACTGGAAACATCCCGGTCCTCGTCAAACCAGGTTCGCGTTGTATCATGTTCCCCCTTCGGGGGGATCCCTAGAAATTGGAAACCCTGTAGCCACAAAAAATCCCCCGCCAATAAGGCGGGGTTTTTCCTTCGGGGGGATCTATAGAATTGAAAACCTAGGGATCCCCAGTTGGAAAGAAATTGGAAACAGAGAAAAGATTAGAGTAAAGCCGGTGCTGCTCGGCAGAGGCCAGGCAGCGCTGTTGGTGCTCAGGCCACTCCTGGAGGGCTAGTTTTTGTTGTTCCTGGAGAAGGGTTTGTAGGTCTGAGTCTGCAGGCAGCTCGCCTTGCAAAACCTGCAAATCGTTAAAGCGGCCCAGTTGATCCTGCAAGCACTTCAGGGTTGCTATCCAATCTTGCATGGTTTCCCCGTAAAAGGGCGCAAAAAACTCCACCTGATAGCGCAGCCGTTTGGTGGCCTTGCGCAGCTCGTGCAGTTGCTCAGCTTGGGCTTCCGTTGCGGGGAAAGCAGGGATCCGCCAGCCCGGTTGCAGCAGCCACTGGGCCAGCAGGGGAGTCAGCAAGTGGGGCAAGCTTTCCGGCAAAGGCAGCTCCGCCTGGGGCTTATAGCGGGGGTGAGCCAGCCACTGCTCGCAGGCAGCTTGAAACGCCAGGAAGTCAGCATCTTCAAGAATGCGGCGGGAGCGTTTCTCGGCTTGGGTTCGACGTTGCTGCAGATCTTGTTTTAGCTTCTCCAGTTCTGCCTGCTGGGCTGCCGGGATCCCTTCCCAGCAAGGTTCCTGCAGGATTTCCAGCAGCACGTCCAGATCCCGCTGCTTGCCCAAAGCACTGGCCAGCTTTTGCAGGCGTTTGGGCTTGAGAGGCTTGGGCAGCCGGACGGATCCCTGAAACACCTGCACCCAGGTGCCAATACGGCGCAGGGTCACCCGGATTTGGTGGAGAGATTCTGCCGCCTCTGGATGCTGGGTCAGAACTCGCTTTACGTGTTTCTGCAGCCGCTGCCATTGCTGGCTCAACAGCTGGTGGGCCCAGGCGGCCACGGTTGGCAAGGGCGCAGATGAGGGCAAGGTCAAGTGCAAGGACTCCGTCCCGCTGACGCGAAAGGACTCCGTCCCGCTGACGCGAAAGGACTCCGTCCCGCTGACGCGATCGGTTTTCAGCTCAGCAGCAACAGCGTCCACAGCCAGTCTCCTCTACCCAAAACGAGAACCAAGAGGGCAGCAGGCTCTTTTCACATAGGTCATCCAGCCTAGCTTGAGGTTACCCCCGCCTCTTCCCTTTTAACCTAATCTTAACCTTGGTAAACCGAGCAGGCTGTGGCCAGGGAAACTGTCGCGAGCTTTGGCCTGTCGCGCCATTCCCGTCAGCGGAACAGAGCATGACTCTAGTCAATAATAAGCTCAACTATACTGAAAATAATGTATAATATGTTCAGTACGGATTACTACCAGTTGATCTTTCTGTTTACTTTCGAGTCTGCCAACATGGTAGCCAAAGCAAAGCAGAAAATTGGTAGTAAGACGACACGGAAACTGCGCTTTGGGTATTCTACTCAAAGCTTTGCGGGATACCGCCATTCTGGTTGGAAACAAACAGAATGCTATCGCTGCATAGTTGAACAGTGATGTTCAGCAATGTTCAGCGTAAATGTATCAGTCTAGGGCTCCCGGCCTGCTGTCGCAAGTGGTAGGCGGGGTTCGACCACTGACCAGAGGCGGGCAGCCACCTCTGCCGGGGATCCCTGGGCCGAAACGCGGACAATCCGCTGGGGTTCTGCGGCGGCCAGGGTTTCGAATCCGCAGTAAACCCGCCGGTGGAACTCTAGGCCTTCTTGCTCGTTAGTGCTCTGCACCGCTAGCTCAACTGCGCCAGAAGAACGGGAGCGAGCTCGTTCTAGCCCCACCTCGGGGGGCAGATCCAGCCACAGGGTGAGATCCGGCTGTAGCCCGTCGGTGACCCATCGGTTGAGCTGCCGGATCAGATCCAGATCTATGCCCCGGCCATAGCCTTGATAGGCCAAGGTGGAATCGGTAAAGCGGTCGCAAACCACCACCTGCCCTGCCGCCAGAGCCGGCGCGATGACCTTGCTCACGTGTTCAGCCCGATCCGCCGCGTACAGGAGCAACTCCGCCAGAGGACTAAAGGGATCCCCGTGCAGTAACAGCTCCCGCAGCGTTTTGCCCAGCGCCGTGCCCCCCGGCTCGCGGGTACACAGGCAAGCGTAGCCTTCTTGGCGCAGCCGCTCAACCAAGAGGGCCTGTTGGGTGGTTTTGCCCACCCCTTCCCCGCCTTCTAGGGTGATGAACACACCGTCGTCCTGATACATTCACGCTGAACTCTCCTGAACATGGTTCAGGAAAGAAGCGATCGCATCCTGCCTATCTCTGTTCGCGTCAGCGGGACGGAGTCCAAACAGGAAGGCGGTATCCCGCAAAGCCCTGAGGAATACCCCCCGAGCGCTTTCCCCCTTCACTTCCCGGCAACCGTTGCGGTGGACTCAAGGATCAGGGGGAAACTTAGTCTACTATATCCCTCTCAATGACTTTTGCCAAACCGCCTAAAGCTCAGTAAATTCAGCAAAGTTCAGAGTTTTGGGGGTTAGAGGCATGCTCTGCAGGAGGGTTAGCGCAGGTTGAGTTGGGGCTGCAAATTAAAGGAGTGCCCCGGCACCACCACGTAGACGTCGGGGATGTTGGTGGGCTCCAGGCTTTGCAGGGCTAACCCTTCGATGTTGGAGCGCAGGGCGTTGTTGATGGTGGCTTCCAGTTGGGACAAAACCTGCGCCTCGTTGCCCTGAGCGGCCAAGCCAGGAAACTGGCTGTACACGGCGCGCGCCAAGCTGCTGGCCAAGGGGAGCTGGATCAGGGTGAGGTTGGATCCCCCCAGCTGGGGGCCCAAGGTGTTGGCCCGGCCGCGGATGCCCAAAGCTTGGAGGGCATTGGCCGTTTGGCTGACGGGGATGGTGCAAGTATCCATCTTGTAAACGGGCACCGAAGCCATGGTCAGAGCAGAAACGCTGGTCAGTTGCACCACAGTAAAGGAGGCAGTGCCGTTATAGGCAAAGCAAAAATCGCGAAAGGCTGCGGGCACATTGGCAGCGCGGATGGGGCGCTCATCGTCAAAGCCGCCCGACTCGGCGAAGATGTTGCGGATAGCGAATCCCCCGAAGAAGGCCAGCAGGGCCACCACCAGCAGGATCGTCAGATCGGAGGAGGAGACCCCCCCGCTGGAGCTGCCGCCTCGCCCACCACCGCCATATCCCCCACCGCCAACATAGCCGGA
This sequence comes from Thermostichus sp. MS-CIW-41, assembly GCF_054058915.1. NCBI lineage: Bacteria > Bacillati > Cyanobacteriota > Cyanophyceae > Thermostichales > Thermostichaceae > Thermostichus > Thermostichus sp. MS-CIW-41. The sequence goes on along the minus strand of NZ_JBSSBO010000031.1, from coordinate 19,369 downwards.
GGTGTAGCCGTAAGGAGCGGAACGGCTGTAGTCACTGCGGTAGCCGGATTCCCCAAGGACTCCGTCCCGCTTACGCGAGCGGCCAGCAAAGGACTCCGTCCCGCTACCGCGAAAGGCAGAGGAACGGGCGGATCCGTCGTAACCTCGGCTGCCGGAGACAGAACGGCGGGGAACTAGCGCTTGCCCAGGGCGCTCACCGGCTCCTCCTGCAGCGGCTTTCTGCCCCCCCTTTTCGCTGTCAACACGAGACCCCTCGTCTCGGCCAGTCTGGGGGGAGCGGTTGGAAGGGCGAGAAGTGGCCCCTTGCGCGGACTCCCTGTAGCTATCCCGCCCATTCTCCAAGGACTCCGTCCCGCTACCGCGATCGTCCAGCCAATCTTCTGCGCCCACAAAGGTTGAGCCCTCTTCCGGCAAAGGGGGTGGGGAACGACGACTTTGCCGCTCCCTTCCTTCACCAGAGTTTGCAACCGAGGAGACCGCGGCTTCCTCACCGGCAGAATCCGGGGAATGGCGGCTGGGATCCCGGCCAGCAGTCCGTTCCGCTGCTGCAATGGGATCTTGATCCTCAAACTCAGAAAAACCCATAGTTCTTCGAGCGCTCCCCTCAGCTGCCAAGGCAAGACGGCTTTCAATTTCACTCCCCCGAAGGGAAGCAACTACTGTATCCTAGCAGCTCCCCAGCCAGGACATCGGATGCTATTCCTGGGATCCAAGCCAGCCCATACGCTTCTCCAGGAGAGGCAACTGCGCTTTCAAGGCGCGCAAGGCTCGGCCTCGGTGGCCGATGGCCTCTTTTTGAGCTGGGCTCATCTCGGCAAAGGTTAGCCCCACTTCGGGCACCCAAAACAGGGGGTCATAGCCAAACCCCCCCTCTCCCCGCGGCTGGGTCAAGATCTCTCCCGAGCATACCCCTTCCACCAGGGCATGCACTACACCTTGGGGATCCACCAGGGCGATGGCGCAGTGAAAGGTGGCTCGGCGATTTGGGATCCCTTCCATTTCCCTGAGCAACCGCTCGATGCGGGCAGCATCGTTGGGGGCATAGCGAGCCGAGCGGATCCCAGGGACGCCGCCAAGGGCTTCTACCGCTAGGCCGGAATCGTCGGCAATGGCCCACTCCCCCAGAGACTTGGCCACGGCTCTGGCTTTGAGAAGGGCATTTTCGGCAAAGGTGGTGCCGGTTTCTTCCACCTCAATTTCTGAGGGCATGCGGCGCAGCTCCCAAGCAGGGGCATGGGCCTGGAAAAAGGCATTGAACTCGCGCCATTTGCCGGGGCTACTGCTGGCCAAGATCAAAGGACGGGTCATGGAAGGTTCCTACGAGTGGAAATCTGGGGAGGCGGAAGGCTGTCCAAGGGCTTCCTGCCTAATGGATCTCGAGAACCATGTTGTGCAGGGCTGTGTTAATCACCAGGGTGGATCCCCATCGCTCTACCTTGCCCCCATCCCAATGCATGTGTCCGCAGATGTAGTAGCGGGGCTGCACCTGTTCCAAAAGGGGGCGCAAGGTGGGTGTGCGACGGTGATACCACTTCCCGCCTTCATCCAAAAAGCCCCGCGGCGGAGCGTGGGTCAGCAGCAGGTCAATGGGTCGGGGGGGCTGACTGTAGAGGGTGAGCAGCTCCTGCAAATGGGCAGAGGTCAGAGACCAGCTCCAGCCACAGGGGGGAGTCCAGGGCACAGCCAAAACCTGTAACCCCAGCCACTCAAAGCAGCAGGACTGGGTGATGGCCCGCCCCCAACAGCCAACCAGCGAATTCAAAACCGAAGCTGCTGGATCGTGGTTGCCAGGTAAAAAGAGCCAGGGTTTGCCCAGGCTCTCCACTGCCGCCAAAAAGGATTGCAGATGAACCACCTCTGCTTGGGCTGCCGGATGAAAGCCCTGGGTGGCCTTGCGGGAAGGTTTGCCGGCCTTGGAACAGAAATCCCCGCAGTTGATGTAAGCATCCACCTCCGGCAGATGGGCAAGGGCCTGCCGGATCAGCCGAGCGCTGCCGTGGTAGTCAGAGCCGAGCAGCAGTTTAATCCCCATGGGCCTCTGCAGCAGAAGAATCCAGGTGGGATCCCTGAAGCAGGGCGGCAACTTGCTGCCAGGGGCTGTTGTACCAAGCCTGCTGGGCTTCCAGTTCTTCGTCGAGGGATCCCGTGGGGCCAAAATCTGGGCAGGCGTACCCCAGGGAGCGTAATCCTGCCACCAACACTGCCGGAGACAGCCACCACTGCTGGGCCAAGCGCAGCAGATCCACCTGGCTGCGGGTTTGCAGGTATTGGCGGAGCTGGCGTTGCAAGCTGGCAGCGGAGGGCAGGGGCACCGCTTGCTGATGGACGGCAATCAACAGCTCGCTGCTGGGGGTGCAACAGAGCAGCCACTTGAGGTGATCCAGAGAAGGGGGCCAGCTCCACAACCAGAGTTGGTCGTAGCGGTGGCCCGCTTGGGGGCGGTCGTAGTGGAGAGTCAGGTGCCGCCGTTCGCGATAGCGGGCCGTAGGCCTTGAAGACAAGACCAGCGAGGGGCGGCGGAAGCCGTAGAACAGGATGGTTCCCTGCGCCTGAGGCCAGAGGACAGAAAATCGGTCTACAGCTTGCCAACGCAAAGGCTGGGTGGGCTGGGGGGTGGGGCGCCAGATCAACAGAGGTGAGGGCTCTGTCCCCCTCTGGGAGCCAGTCGAGGGCTTGGAGTTGGGCATGTGAGGAGTGGCATCCAGAGAGGCGGGGGAGATGGGAGACTTGCTCCCATCAGGGGTGCGGGGCGCTGTTTTCTCGAGAGGGGGGTTGCCGGCAGTGGCAGCCTCTTGGGCAGGTTGGATCCCGAGAATTTCCAGCTCCAGTTGGGTTTCTCCCTGCCATGTTTTGGCCTTGAGGGTGTAGGCTACATCAACTCGCTCCGGCAGCGGATAGATTTCCGCTCCCCGCCAACGGATAGCCCAGAGGGGGCGCTGTGGCCTCGGGTTTGTGCTCCCCACTGCTGACCCGTTCGCCAAAGTGTTGCCCAAAGCGTTGCCCAGCGATAACCCATCAGTGTCGTAACTGGAGGTTTTGACAGCTGAGTCGCTCCTGCCCGGACAAGAGGACTCCGTCCGAGTAGCACGTAACCCATGGGAGCGTTGCGTAGGGAGAGCAGGATCCCGGAGCAGCAGCTTCAGGTGGCCGGGAACTGGGCCAAATCGCTGCTGTTGCAGAACCTGCAGGTTGCGGCTGTAGAAGACCGGCTCAGGGTTGCCGATACCACAGGGCTGCAGATGCTGCAGCTCTCGATAGAGGTCAAGGGTGAGATCTGACAGCGACACTTCTGCATCGATTTGCACCAGTGGCTGGATCTGCTCCGGCTGCAATTGCTGTTGGGCAAACTGCCGCAATCGTTTTTCAAGAAGAGGCCAGTTTTCCGCTTTCAGGCTAAATCCCCCGGCAGCCGGGTGGCCGCCGTGCTTGTGGAAGAGATCCTTGCAAAACTCCAACGCCTGAAACACGTCAAACTCGGGGATCCCCTGCCGCGCCGAGCCGCTGATCTCCCCCTGCCGCGACTGACTGCCGATGAATACCGGACAGCCGAAACGCTCCGCCAAGCGCGAGGCCACAATCCCGATCACCCCTTTGTGCCATCTCCGCTGAGGGGATCCCAAAATTGTTAACACCCGCTCCTGTTGCAGATCTCGGCCTTGCTGGGCAATTTGCTCGAGGGCTTCTGCCTCGATGCGCCCGCACATCTGCTGTCGTACCTGGTTGAGCCGTTCGCAGCGGCGGGCCAGCTTCTCTGCCTGCTGGGGATCGTCGGTGGTCAGCAACTGGATCCCCATTCTCGCCCGGCCAATTCGCCCAACGGCGTTGATGCGGGGCCCCAGGCCAAACCCAATCCACTCAGGCCGCAGCCCCTCCAGGGATCCCTGCATGCCCATCACCTGCAGAAGGGCGCGGATCCCTGCCACCTGGGAGGTGGGCAAGAGGTGCAGCCCCTGCCGCACCCAAAGGCGGTTAACCCCCGTCAGCGGCGCCAGATCGGCAATGGTGCCCACAGTAAACAGTTCCAGGGCTACCCGCTGCAAATGGCCATCACCGCGGCGCTCGGCCAGCGCCTGGGCCAGGAGGTAGGCAACTCCCACCCCGGCCATCCCCCGATAGGGAGAAGAAACGGGGAGCTGCTTGGGATTGAGGATGGCATCGGCAGGGGGCAACTGGGGCGGCAAGTCGTGGTGATCCGTCACGATTACCGTCAAGCCCAGAGCTTTGGCCAGTTGGATGGGCTCGTGGGCGGAGATGCCGTTGTCCACGGTGAGAATGAGGCGCACCCCCTCTCGGTGCAGCTCTTGCACCATGCGGCTGTTGAGGCCATAGCCCTCCGTCATGCGGCTGGGGATGCGGTAATGCACTGGAGCGTCCTGCAAAGCCCGCAGCAGCAGGGCCGTGCTGGTCATGCCGTCGGCATCGTAGTCGCCGCAAATGGCGATGGGCTCTTGTCGGCGAATCGCCCCGTCCAGCAAGTCCACCGCCAGGGGCAAATCGGCAAAATCCTGGCTGGGTGGAGGCAGGTGGGCGGGATCCGGCTGCAGGTACTGCTGCACGGCAGCAGGGCTGGAGAGGCCGCGATTGAGCAAGATCTGGGCCAACACAGGCGAGATCCCCACTGCCTCGGCCAAGCTCTGGGCAGCCAACTTGTCCACAGGATGAAACAGCCAGCGTTGAGCAGGGATCCCGGCCATAGGGAAGGGTGGGGCTTGGATGGGGACAGGGGGTAGGCAGTGCTACAGTTGGCATGTGGGCTATCCTTTTGACGTTAACCCAAAACGCTCCTCTGCTCTTCCCTGCTGTCGATGTATTCTCTACTGCTTACCTATGGCCTTAACCCGCTGACCGGCTTGAAGCTGTTGGTTCAATCTCCCGAGCGCGTCAGCGGGACGGAGTCCTTGCAGACCTCTCTGTGGACATTGGCCCGGCAGCTTTGGGGCCGCCCCGGATCCCGGCAACGCAGGCCGCGCCTACAGATCTCGTTGGGTCGCTTGGTGCCAGAGCAAACCGAGCACTTGTCCAAGTTGGAAGTGCTGCTGCGTCTGCGGTTTTTCATTGCCCTCGAAGCGGAAACTCCAGAGAGTGCTGCCCACCACTGTCGCGAACGGTTCTTGCTTCCTTCCGGCCAGGGATCCGCCATTCAGCTTGCCCGCTACACAGAGGGCTCGCAGCAGTACAAGACGGAGATCATCCGCTTTGCCCTGGGGGGATCCCGCACCCTTGTTGCAAGAACTCCATCCCGCTGCCGTGAACGGCGCCGCCGTCGCCCCTGAAGCAAACTCCCCAACAAGCCATAGCGATAGAGTCTTGCCGGCCTGTCTATACTGGAGATGCACTAGATCTGTGTTTCTCCCGTGAACCCAACTGGGCTGCATCTTTGCGGTGGCAGTGCGGAGCATTCTATCGGTGGTGGGCGGCATCTGCAAGCCCATCCCTGGCACAGCCTTGCCCAAACTTCGGCTTACGCTAGCTTTGAGTTGTCCTTCCCGCAAGGGGGTGAACTGCGAGCTCTGGCACTGTGGGGGATCCCCGCAGGCCCAGGCAAAGACTCCATCCCGGATGCAGAGGTTTGAGTTGCCGCCAATTCCGCCAGAGGAGATGGATCCCATGTGCAACACCCGTCAGGACTACGGCTGGCTGAAATGCTCCGTACCCCTGTTGCCAGCGCGACCGATCCTCTTTGCCGGATCCCTGGCGGCCTTTGCCCTTGTGCTCCACGCCGTTAATGGGAACGTCCTGCCGGCTGCTTTGGCCCTGACCCGTTACCAAGTGCATGTACTGGCGGATGGGGCGGCGGAGTTAGCTCAGGTGCGCACCCAGGTGCCGGATGCCTATTTTGTGCAAGGGGATGGGCAGGTTTTCATTCTGGCGGGGACGTTCATCAACCGTAGCCATGCTCAACGCCGTCAGGCCGACTTGGAACGGCTGGGGTTATCGGTGCGGGTGGTGAGCCGCCAAGAGACGGATCCCCCTCTGCCCCCTGCTTTTCCTGCCCAAGCAGCACCCAGCCGCCCTGCTGCCAGCTCAAAAGCCTCTGTGCCGCCGACGCCAACCGCTCCGCCCTTGGATCCCCAGCGTCCCTTTGCCACCCACGTGCCCAACCCCACCGGTGATCCCCGTTTGGAAGAACGGGTGCGCCGCTTCTTTCCAGGAGCCACTGTGGTGCAGTACCGCGGCCAGGTTGCTTTGCAAACGGGAACCTTCTCCCGCCTGTCGTTGGCCCAGGATCAAGCCCGCTGGCTAACCGCTCAGGGGTTACCGGCAGTGGCGGTGTCGCTGGTAGGAGAAAATGCTGGCCAGGATCCCATCTCCAACCCAGCACAAGGAGAGCGCTATTGGGTGTTGGTGGCCGATCCCACCGGGGAGAAATGGCCTGCGCTAAAACAACTCCTAGAGGGATCCCTGCCCTTGATCTACGATGACCTGCGGGTGGTGCGCACAGGTGGGTTTGCCGACCCTGCTGCTGCCGCCGAGCAGGTGCGTTACTTGGCCGGCCAAGGCTATGAAGCGGGGATCTTCCCCGCCGATCTGCGCCGCTCTCAGCCTCTTTTGCAAGCGGATCCCGTCTCCTCCTCGCCTGCCCAGGCTGTTCCTCCTGGGGAAGAAGGTGGCAGCGGATTTTGGGTGGTGGTGCCGGCTGGGGAAGAGGCCCTACCCAAGCTGCAACAGTTTGCCCCTGATGCCTTCCTGCGGGGCTCAGTGATTCAGGTGGGCACCTACCGGCAACGGGCCAACGCCGAACAGGCGCGGCGCTCTCTGGCCGAAGCAGGGTTCGATGCCCGCATCCTGCCCGTGGAGTAGCCAAGAGCCACTTCCGCCATAAACGCTCTCCTCCTTCCCTGCCGTTGGGGATCCCCATTCGGCCCAAATGGCGACTTGGGTGAGTTTCTGCTTTTGACATACTCCCCACCCTACTGGCTTGTCAAAGCCTACAGCCCGCTTGGGCGAATAGAGCGGTTGACTACCCTGCCACTGCCCTGAGCCTACCGTAAAGCCCTCCTCAAGGACGGAGCGTTTGGGCAACTGGGCGAGGCTGGTAAGAAGGATAGGCCAGCCGTTGCACCACCTGTTTGCAATACACCACCTGTTTCAATGGCAGTGCGGAGCATTTTTCCTAGAGGGCTTGCTTAGCCTGCTGCAGCGTCTGCTCAAACACCTCTAGCGGCTGCGCACCGGAGAAGGCAATGCCGTTCAAGATGAAATGGGGAGTGCCACCGATGCCCAGTTGAGAGGCCAAGTCAATATCTCGCTGAATGGCGCGTTCTGCCGCCCGACTGCGCCGATCCCGATTGAATTTTTCTATATTCAGGCCCAGCTTCTCAGCAGTGGCCACATAAAACCCATCCCCAAGCTGAGATTGGTTGGCAAACAGCTCGTCGTGAAACTCCCAGAACTTACCTTGACGTTGGGCGGCCCAAGCAGCCCGGGCAGCCGACATCGCTTCTGGGTGGATGCTGGTCAGGGGCAGGTGCTTGTACACCAAGGTCACCTCATCCCCGTGGTCGGCCATGAACTGCTTGAGGGTGCTGTGGGCGCGGGCGCAGAAGGGGCATTGAAAATCGGAGAACTCCACCAACACTAACCGCAGAGCGTCGGATCCCAGTCGAGGGGAATCTCCGATGACGGCGCGTGGGTTCTCCCGCAGTTGACGGCCAAATTCTTCCGCCAGCCGCTGCTGTTGTTGCTGCTGCTCCTGGTACTGTCGCTGCTGGTATTCCTGTACGGCCTCCAGAATCACCTGGGGGTTCTTTCGAATGATCTGCAGCACCTGCTCTTCCAAATCTGCCGGGGCAGCCGCCGCCGCTGGTAGGAAAACCGGAGCTCCACTTCCCGCTCCCAGCAGAACCGTCAGCCCGAACAAAAGTCCAGCCCGGGCCAAGCTCCGCCCCCAAGCGCGAAAAATCCTCACCAGCCTATGCATCCCAACCCCCCTCTCAAACATGCCTAGAGCCGTCGCAACTCACCCAGCCTACCGTCAGATCCCAACAGTGTCTATCACTCGTTCGGGGGGGTTAGGAATTGGTGACCTGCAGAAGCTGCTCCTTGATCCGCTGCAACTGGCTGGCCCAGCGGGGATCCGGCTCAGAGGCTGCCTCACTTTCGGCGACGACGGTGGAGCGCCCACCCTTATTGCCGCGCTGGCGTTGCTTTTTGCTGGGGGCAGGGTTTTCTGCCGACTCTTTAGAGCCCTTGGCCTCAGAATCTCTGGACGCTCTGGAATCTTTGGAACCTCTGGACTCTTTGGATGAAGGCTCAGAGGTCGCTGTTTTGGATTCGCCTTCTTCCCCTCGGTCGCGCGGCTGGGCGAGCTCAATGCGCAAGTTGACATCCCCAAAGCTGTGGCCGTTGAACTTTTCGATGTACTGCTGCGCCTGCTCTTCGGTGTTCACCGTTACAAAGCCGAAGCCGCGGCATTTGCCTGTCTTCCGATCCCGGATCACCTTGGTGGAAATGACCTCACCGGCAGAGCGAAAGAGCTTCTCCAGTGCCTGACGATCCACCTCTTCCGGCAGATTTCCAACATACAGACGCACAGGCATGATCCAGCGAAGCTCCTAATCGAAATAACAAAAGGCCAAAATGCAAAGCGCTACATCTAGGGCGCTCAAGCCCATAACATCAAACCCGGAACCCGGTAGTCCATTGTCACACCATAGCGCGCCGCAAAGCGCAACCCTTGGCAATCACGAAGCTATTTTTTAATTTACCTCAACCTGGAGCCGCGAAGACGAGGAGAACGGTTTTTGTGAACGACTGCTTTGTACAGCCGGTTTGTACAGCCGGCTTTTGCAGCTAAGCTAAGCCGGTGTTGTTCAGGCGATCCCGATGTTGAAAAGGTCGCGCCTGGGGGCCTGTGTAGTCGGCTACAAGATGTCCTTGCCCTCGCAGTTGGTAGCGGTAGGTCACCAAGCCTTCTAAGCCCACCGGCCCGCGCGGCGGCAGTTTTTGGGTGCTGATGCCCACTTCTGCCCCAAAGCCGTAGCGAAACCCGTCGGCAAAGCGGGTGGAAGCGTTGTGAAAGACCCCCGCTGCATCTACTTCATCCAAAAATCGCCGGGCAGCAGCGGCATCCTCGGTTACAATCGCTTCGGTATGGCGGGATCCGTACTGCTGGATGTGGGCAATCGCCTCGTCAAGGGAGCCCACCACTTTAATAGAGAGGATCAAATCGCCATACTCGGTGCTCCAGTCGTCCTCGGTGGCCGGGATCAGATCGGGCACCAGCTCGCGGCAGAGGGGATCCCCCCGCAATTCCACCCCCTTTTCCCGCAGGGCCTTGACCGCCAGAGGCAAAAAGTGGGGGGCTATGGCCTCGTGAACCAGCAGAGTCTCGATGGCATTGCAGGCAGCGGGGTACTGGGTTTTGCTGTCCACCGTCAGCTTGATTGCCATGTCCACATCCGCTGCCCGATCCACGTACAGGTGACACAGGCCATCGGCATGGCCCAATACCGGGATGCGGGTATTCTCCAGGATGTAGCGGACAAAGCTGCTGGAGCCGCGGGGGATGATCAAGTCTACCAGCCCCTCCAGTTGCAGTAGGGCCTTGACCTCGGCGCGGCTGGTGAGCAACTGCAGGGATCCCTGGGGGAACTCCGGGATCTGTTGCAGGCCCGCCTGAATGGCCGCCATCAACGCCTGACAGGAGAGCAGAGCTTCGGATCCCCCCTTGAGCAAGACGCTATTGCCGGTTTTCACCGCCAGGGCGGCAATTTGCACCAAAGCATCGGGCCGCGACTCGAAGATTACCCCCAGCACCCCCAAAGGGTAGGTGCGCCGTTCCAAGATCAGCCCCTCGTCCAGTTCCCGGATCAGCAAAGCTCGGCCCACCGGATCCCCCAGCCGGATCACCTGCCGCACTCCGGCCACCATATCTGCCAGTTTGTGGGCGTCCAGCTTCAGGCGAGCATAGGCAGATGCCGACAACTCCCCGGCTTTCACCATCTCCGCTGCCCGCTCCAAATCCGCCTGGTTGGCGGCCAAGATAGACTCTTGGTGCTCCAACAAGGCAGTGGCCATGGCCTCTAGAGCGGCATTCTTAATGGCAGTGGGCAAGGTGGCCGTGTGTTGGGCAGCAGCGCGGGCCAACTGCACTTGGGACAGCAGCGGGCGGTCTGAAGCAGAGGCAAGCGAGCTGGGGCAATCGGTGGCAAGGGACATAGAGTCAGAAAGGGGGCAAAGTGCCCATTTGGAAGAAAAGGGTTGCGATGATAGGTTGTAACAAAGTTGTGTTGAACTGTGATCCTAGAAGAACCCCCGGAAGGGATCCCTATGCTAGGTTGGGCACAGTCGCTTGGGGGTATCTGTAGCCTACCAAAGTCTAGATCCCACTTGCTGCAGCAGGGGAGCCTTTCCTTGCTCTCGATGCTTCTAAGCCGAAGTTTGGATAGGGGAAGACCCTTGCTCGAAACCCAGTTCCCTGACGATTAGAGATCCACCTCGTCAACCTCGATTTAGCGCCTTCCAGGAGAGCCAATGAGAAAGCGTGGGTTTGTGGTTAGTGCAACGGCTGCGGTGATGACAGCGGTGTCGCTGGTCGGCGTGCAGCTATCTATGCCGGGCTGGGCAGGGTTTCGCCGGGATCCCAAGGAAGTGGTGGACGAGGTTTGGCAAATTGTCAATCGGGAATATGTGGATCGGTCTTTTAATTCCCTGGATTGGGAAGCGGTGCGGCGGGATCTGCTCAGCCGAGAGTATGCCACCCGAGAAGATGCCTACGCGGCCATTCGGGAAGCCCTGAAGAAACTGAACGATCCCTACACCCGATTTCTGGATCCGGATCAGTTTGCCAGCATGCAAATCGATACATCCGGTGAGCTGACCGGGGTGGGGATCACGCTGGGCATGGATCAGGAGACAAACGAGCTGGTGGTGATCTCCCCCATTGAAGGGTCTCCTGCCGACCGGGCTGGGATCAAATCCAAAGACGTGATCGTGCGCATCGACGACAAGTCCACCGAAGGCATGGACACCAACGCTGCAGTCAACCTCATTCGGGGCGAGCCGGGTACGCGGGTGCGGCTGACCATTCGCCGCGAGGGGGAAGGGCTAAAGGTGTTCGATTTGGTGCGGGAAAGAATTGAGCTGGCCACCGTGCGCTACGAGGTTCACGAGGAAAACGGCCTGCCCATTGGCTATATCCGGATTACCCAGTTTTCCGGCAACGCCGCCGAGAAGATGCGCCAAGCCATTCGCGAGCTGGAAAAACAAGGGGTAGCCGCCTACGTTCTGGATTTGCGCGCCAACCCAGGGGGCCTGCTCTACTCCAGCGCCGAGATTGCCCGCATGTGGATTAACCGGGGCAGCATTGTCTCGACGGTGAACCGCCAAGGGGAGCAGGATCGCCTGACGGCCAACAACACGGCCCTTACCGATAAACCTTTGGCCGTTTTGGTGGATGGTGGCTCGGCCAGCGCCAGCGAGATTCTGTCGGGGGCTCTGCAGGATAACCGTCGCGCCGTGATTGTCGGCACGCAAACTTTCGGCAAGGGCCTGGTGCAGTCGGTGCATCCCCTGTCCGATGGCTCGGGGCTGGCGGTAACCATTGCCCGTTATCGCACTCCCAACGGTAACGACATCGACCACAAGGGCATTACCCCCGACATTTTGGTGGAATTGTCCGAGGAAGATCTGAAGCGGCTCAGCCAGAACCGAGAGCTGGTGGCCACCCCAGCCGACCCACAGTACGCTGCTGCCATCCAGGCTCTGCAGGCTCAGATCTCTGCCCGTCGGCAGCAGGCCCAGGAGGTCATTCGTTCTTCTTCACGTTAGCCGGTGTTGGGGGCGGTTTTGATGGGTCTCAGATCTGGCACTCCTGAGACTGGGGTTAAGCCGAGGCCCAAGCTATTTAAGACTATTAAGACTCTTCTCATTCGAGTTATTCGAGGAGTGTTGACCAGCGCCGGGCTGGGGATGCTTTTATTGTTTCTGTAGGTGGCGCGTAGCACAATGGCGGGGTCGAAGATCGCGGGATCCATAAACTTGGCCGGACGGGATCTGCTCAAGCTCAGCGACCTAACCCCGGCGGAGCTGTCGGCCCTGCTAGCCCAGGCGGCTGAGTTAAAGCGGGATCCTTATCGGGTGGAGCTGCGGGGTCGGGTGTTGGGGCTGTTGTTTCAGAAAGCTTCTACCCGCACCCGCGCCAGTTTTACGGCAGCCATGGCCCAATGCGGGGGCAGCACCCTCGATCTGGTGCCGACGGTGATGCAGGTGAGCCGCGGCGAGCCCCTGCAGGATACGGCCCGCGTCCTCTCCCGCTACCTGGATGTGATTGCCATTCGCACCTACCACCAGAAGGAACTGGAAACCTTTGCCGAGTATGCCGATATTCCGGTGATCAACGCCCTCACCGATCAGTTTCACCCCTGTCAGGTGTTAGCCGATCTGCTCACCATTCAGGAGAACTTTGGCCAACTGGCGGGCCTGACCCTGGCCTATTGCGGCGATGGCAATAACGTTGCCCACTCCCTGCTGCTGGGCTGTGCCATGAGCGGGATCCACATCCGCGTCGCCACCCCCCCCGGTTACGAGCCGGATGCGGCAGTGGTGGAGCAAGCCTGCGCTCTGGCCCAGGGATCCCAGGTGTTGGTGCTGCAGGATCCCCAGGAAGCCGTCTCTGGATCCCAGGTGGTCTATACCGACGTGTGGGCCAGCATGGGTCAAGAAGCTGAGGCCGAGGCCCGCAAGGCCACCTTTCTGCCCTACCAGGTCAATGCCGAGCTGCTGCAACGGGCGGATCCGCAAGCCATTGTGCTGCACTGCCTGCCGGCCCACCGGGAAGAGGAAATCACCACTGAAGTACTGGAGGGATCCCAGTCCCGCGTGTGGGATCAGGCGGAAAATCGCCTACATGTGCAAAAGGCACTCCTGATTCAGGTGCTGGGCGCAGGATGACCCCTCACCCCCAGGCTAGAGAGCGGGTTAGCAAATGAGCTTACCGGAAAACTGGGTCTATGGTCATTTCGATTTAAACCAGGACACTGCACCCACACCCCAAACGTTGGTCGCGTCGGCGTTGCAGAGCAATAGCGTTGCGGAGCGATAATGCAGAGGGCCAGAAGGTTTTTCAAGGACTCCGTCCCGCTGGCGCGACCAGTAGCCTAGGCGTCTCACCCTAACCTGAAATGACTATATTTGACAAAACTGGCCCAAATCCTAAGCTGGCTACCGATTACTGCTGGGGCGGCGGGCGGCAATTGCCAGGCTGACATTGGGCACCCGCTGCAGAGTATCCATCACCTCCACCACCTTGCCGTGGGAGAGGGCCAAATCAGCGTTGATCACCACCAAGCGCCGCCCTTCAGCCGGCTTCTCGGCCAGGATGCGTTCCACTGCCGGGATCAGGGCAGAAATATCGGCAATTTTCTCCTGATTGACGGCAATCTGTCCTTCCGCCGTCAGGCTCACCGTTACATCCGGCTGCAGACGAACTTCAGCTGTAGTGGCATCCGGCAGGTTGACATCCAGAGCCTCGGAGCGGGTGAGCACCAGGCTGGCAATCACGAAAAACACCAGGATCGAGAAGATGACATCGATCAGGGGCACGATGTTGATCTCGCCAGCTCGGAAGTTCTCTTCGGGGATGCGCATAGGTTAGGAGGGCTCAAGCGAGGAGTAGGGGGGAAGGGTGGAGCTGCCACTGGGGCTAGATTGGGTGTAGGAATACTGGGAAAGCTGTTGGGCCTGCATCTCTTGCCGCTGCCGATGCAGCAGCTCCAGCATGCCGCCGTACTCTTGGATCTTAGAGAGTTGCCGCAGGTACAAAGAGCGGAAGACGTTGGAAATCAACAGGGTGGGAATAGCCACAATCAGTCCAAAGGCCGTCGAGTACAAGGCTTCGGCGATCCCCCGACCTACCCCCTGGGTATCGGTGCCGCCGATATCCCCCAGTTGAATGGAGCTGAGGATCTGGATGATGCCGGTGACGGTGCCCAGCAGGCCCAGGAAGGGGGCAACGGTGATTACGGTGTCGAAGACAGTGTTGAAGCGCTTCAGCAGAGGCACCTCTGCCGCCAAGGCGGTTTCCAGGGCCAACTTAAAATCTTCCGGGCTGGCCTCGTTCAGCTCCAACCCGGCCAAAAAGATGCGGGCAATCGGCAGATCGGCATTTTGCTCCAGCAAATACTGGGCAGCGCGTGGGTTGCGGCGGTACTGGCTCAGGGCTTGCTGCACCACCTCCTCCTGCCGATGGGTGATCTTCCACCAAAACAGCACCCGCTCAATGCAACAGGCCACTGAGAAGACCGAGAACGTCAACAGGGGGATGGAGTAATACCAACCCTGGATCATGAGCTGCAAGACTCTATCCATCGATCCTGATTCCCCCCTCCAAGCGGCAATTTACGCTCATCTTGTCATAGCACTTTCTCGGCAGGGCTGGGATCCCTTCTTGCGCGGCGAAGGTTGCACCTTTTGGCAATTTTGCCCCCATGCCGGCTCTCATCTCGTCAATTGTCAATCCAGAGGGCATACTGGTTGCAACAATTTTGGATCCCGAGGGCGTGAATTATGAAATTCAGACGCTGGTTGGGTCTTTGCTGCGCCGGCTTGATGGCATTGCTGTTGACGGCTTGCGGCAAGGGATCCGCCCCCTACGACAGCATCGTGGTCAATTTTGTAAACACGGCCACCCCCAGTCAGATTGCTGCTATCGCTAAAGAGTATCACTTGACGCTCCGCCCCAGCAGCGACAGCGCTTTTGCCCGCCAAGAAGCGATCTACCTGTTTGACGTGGATGCCGACCACCTGGGATCCACGCGGCGGCTGGTTAAGCGGCTCACCGACGAAGCTTTGATCGAGTATGCTCACCCCAACTATCAATTCCAGGCGGCTTTCGTGCCCAACGACCGCCTCTATCCCCAGCAATGGAACCTCAGGGCCATCCGCATGCCGGAAGCCTGGGACATCTCCCAAGGGGAAGGGGTGACGGTAGCCGTGGTGGACACAGGAGTAACCCGAGTTCCCGACCTGGCCCAAACCCAATTTGTGAAGGGCTATGACTTTGTGGACGACGATGAGGAGCCGGAAGACCTCAACGGCCACGGCACCCATGTGGCGGGAACCATTGCCCAGTCCACCAACAATGTCTTGGGTGTAGCCGGCATCGCCTTCAAGGCCAAGATCATGCCGGTACGGGTGTTGGATGCCAATGGCTTTGGATCCCTGTCGGATGTGGTGGAAGGGATCCGCTATGCTGCCGACCACGGGGCTACGATCATCAACCTCAGCCTGGGTAGCCGCGCTTCTGCCCAACTGATGGAAGAGGCAGTGGCCTATGCCCATAGCAAAGGGGTGACGGTGATCGCAGCCGCTGGCAACGAAAACTCCAACCAGGTGAGCTACCCGGCCCGTTACCCGCATGTGATCGCTGTCTCGGCCACGGGGCCCAACGGGGAGAAAGCCCCCTACTCCAACTATGGGGTGGGGGTGGACATCTCTGCTCCCGGCGGAGCCAAAACGCCTGATCACCCCGAGTACGGCATTCTGCAGCAAACCATCAATCGTCGTAACCCCAACGAGCCGGTCTTTGCCTACTTCCAGGGCACCAGCATGGCCACTCCCCACGTAGCCGGTGTGGCAGCTCTGATCCAGGCTCAGGGCATCAAAGACCCGGACAAGGTGGAGGAAGTGCTGAAAATGTCGGCTACCCCAGTGCCCGGCGACAAACAGAACTTCTACGGGGCTGGTCGTTTGGATGCAGCCAAGGCGCTGGCCAGGGCCACAGGGCAACAGGAGGAAAACCCCTTGGTGCTCTGGTTGAAGGACTTCCTGCAGTACCTGAACAACAATGGCTACCTCAACCCACGCTTCTGGTTCGATGGTGGCCCGATTGCTCTGGTGCCGAAGCTGCTGATGGTGGTGGGCGGCTACATTATCCTGGTGCTGATCCGCTGGTGGCTGGCTCCCAAGCGGCTGCTGCAGACGGTGCCTTTGCTGGCTGGGATGCTTTTGGGCAGTGCCGGTCTTTTCCCCTTGCAGGGGTTGGCGATTGTCGGTGGCCCCCGTTGGCCCTTCCAATTGGCGGGTAGCTCCCTGCCGGAGTTGGGCACCGCCTTTGCCCAGACCAATGCCTTGAACCCCCTATTTGCCAGCGTGTTGATCCCGGGCCTGTTGATGTTGCTGCTCCTGGGCCATCGGCGCTGGCGCTGGGCGGTGATTGGCTTGTGCATTGGCATGGCCTCGCATCTGCTCTTGTCCGGATCCCTGTTTTATGAGGGGGTGCTATGGCTTGGATCCTCTGCTTGGTTGGGTCGCTCCTTCTTGCTCTTCAATGGCTTGCTCTGCCTGGGCCTGGCCTACTTGGGAGCGCAAGCGGCTACGGAATCTCAATCCACGGCAACTGGGCTGGCGCTGAGGCAGTGATGCAAGAGTACAGCGGTACCATCCAGTTCCTGGATATCGAAGGGGGAGTGTGGGTGCTGACGCTGCCTTCCGGCGAGCACTATGCCCTTTTCCGTGCCCCCAAAGAGCTCTTGCAAGAGGGACTAGAGGTCACCATCCAGGGACAGATCAGAGAAGACATGGTGACGGTGGCTCAGGTAGGGCCGGTTTTAGAAGTCAAGAGCTTCCAGCGGCAGCCCTAGCTTGGCTTGCGGCTCCGGCCAAATAAAATCGGGGATCCCCAAGCGGGGATCCCTGCTTTTCGATGTCAGAATGCTTTTACAGTCGCTTCAAACAAGATTGAGACACCTCGCTGCCGACCCTCACCCCTAGCTTCTCTTTAGTTGGGAGAGAAGGAAAGTTAGGAAGCAATGCAACAAAAATATTTCATTTCCGTTTAAAAAGAATCTCGTTTCCACGGCTGAGCATTCACGAAGCTCAAAAAACGTAGGTAGGCAGCTGTATCCCGTGACCGCTTAATACTTACATAGTCATAAGTCTGTAGCCTGAACAACTGGGAAACCATCATCGCTGTTTTAGAGGGGAAACCTACTGGCGAAAGCGGGACGGGATCCTTTGCGGCAAGGGCTGTTGTGGAACCAGTAACAAGAATCCTCACCCTACCGCTACGGGGAAGCAAGCCAGTAGAGCAGGGAACATGTCAAAGCAGGTTGCTCAGGCGGCTGTGAAAGACCGAGTAGATCTCTGCGTAAGACTTCACCCACTCTGGATCCGGTTGAACATAGCGTTCTACCTGTACCAATCGATCGGCAGCCTGTTGGACAGAGCAGCACCAATAGGCAGAAGCGGCCAAGATGGCTGCCCCCACAGCCGGCTCCGGGTGTTTCACCACAGCCAAGGGACGAGCAAGGATGCTGGCGCGTAGGCGCAACCAGAGAGGGCTTTTGCTGCCTCCACCGGTGGTGAAAATCGGGCTCTGCTCTGGCACTGGGATCCCTTGAGCGGCCAACGTTTCCAGCCCCAGCCGCTCCACCATCGCTACCCCCTCCAACAAAGCAGCGTAAAAACGGGGGGATCCCTCTTCTGCCTCCGGCAAGAACCCGGCAAACTGGGGATCGACAATGGGAAAACGCTCTCCCGGCTGACAAAGGGGATAGCTGACCAGCCCGGTGGGCAGATAAGCCTGAGCTTGCTGATCCAGCATTTGCAGGTTGCCGTCGGGGAAGTAATGAGGCAAAACTCCGCCTCCACAAAAAGAGGCGGCCCCCGGCCACCAAACCATTCGTTCGCGACAGCGGTGCGGAGCACTGTCCGGGTGCAGATGGGAATAGATGCTTGGGGTTTGTATGGGATCCGGACTGTTGGCCTTAAAAATAAGGGTTGTGCCCAAGCTGGTGGAAACCTGCCCCAAGCGAATAGCCCCTGCCGCCAGTTGCCCGGCACAGCCATCGGTGATCCCTGCCGCGATCAGCACTTCCGGCCCCAACCCCCAGTCTGCTCGCACCGTTCCTAAAACCGTTCCCGGCGGTACCACCTCGGGGAAATGCTTGGGGTTTAGGCCCTGCCGCGCCAACCACTCCTGAGGCCAGGTGTAGGCCTCCAGGTCGAAACCGCTCTTGAGGGCATGGGTGTGATCGGTCACCTGCCTGCGCCCCCCCAGTTGGCTCAGCAAAAAGTCCGCCGGATGGGCCAAGTAGCTGTCTCGATACTGATCAGGATAGGCTTCCGCCCACCACAGCCAACGGCTGAGACCCCAACTGGCAGGGATCCCCAATTGCTTGGCCTGAGCCTGGCCCCGTGGGTCAGAATACAGCCACGCCTGTTCCAACGGCATGCCTCGACCATCCACCGGCAGAATGGTGCCGGAAGTGCTGCAAGCACTCAGAGCGGCAATGGAATACTGCTCCCCCAGTTGCGCGGTCAGTTGTCCCAAAAGGGCTTTCAGGGTTCGCAACCAGCGGCCCGGATTGGTCTCTGGGGGATCCCACTGGCGCTCGCTTTTGGCCACCACCTCCCCCTGCTCTGAGAGGGCCACCACCCGCATCCCAGAAGTGCCCAGATCGATCCCAAGAAACACAGGGGGCATAGGGGTACTCATCTCATCATCAGCTCATCATTAGGAAGGAAAATGCCTTGTCATGATGGAGTGCCCAAGGCCCAAGAATGCTCTCTGTATAGATGGGGTGGCCAAGTGGCTCAAACTGGCCTAAAGGATGGGAAAGGACTCCGGCCCGCTGTCGCGATCACAATTTCAAAACTCCTGGCTGCTCCGAGCCAACGCTTCCTGGATATCCAGATCCAGCCCTTTCACCGATTCCAGCACCGAGCGGGTGATCAGTTTACCCTCCTGCACCAAAATGGCGCCGGTTACAGGGTGCAAAAGCGGCTGTTCGGCTCGCCGACCGATCAACGCCTCGATATCCTGAAAAGCATGGATGTACATCCCGGCAGGCAATTCCACCACCACCCCTTCCCCCAGCACCCGCGCTTGGCAGGCCAAGCGAGAGTTAGGCTTGCAGGTGGTGATCACCTCCAGGGTGCGCTGCTCCCGCTTGCTCATCGGGGATAAAGACTCCATCCCCTCCTTAACGTACACATGACAGGTGGCGCAGAGGCCGCGCCCACCGCACTCTTTCAACACATTCAGCTCTTCTTGCAGCAGCACCGAGAGCAAATTGCTGTTGGTGGCGATTTCAGACACTTGGGCAATGGGATCCAACCGCACACGCTTGACCATAGTCCGCACTTTTTGGGCTACTGGATGCTAAAAAAGCTAGCATCTTTCACCAATGCAGATTGCCGGAACAGGGCAGTTCTACCTAAGCATGCAGGAAAATCCCCCATGCGCCATTCAGGTCTCGGTGCATACGAATGCCCTCTGAGCCTTCTCGGCACTCCAACTATAGGTCTTGCTGGTGTAGGCTTCAGAAACTTGACCAAAAGGCGCGGCAAGCCCCGTCCTTCAGGGCGGGGAAGGATAGCGCCGACCGTAGCCGACGCCCTTTAAAAACGCAGTGCCGGCCATGTG
>NZ_JBSSBO010000030.1:0-38220 GCF_054058915.1 Thermostichus sp. MS-CIW-41 | reverse complement strand
AATGGTGCGAATGTGATTGCGCTTTTGGGGGCTGCTGTAAACCAGCCTAGAGGTTCGTGGTTGGCTTGCCAACTGCAGGGCTACCGAAAGCCCGCACTGTACTGCGAAGCAGTCAGGGTCGGGTAGTTTACGCAAACACCACCGTTTTGTTGTGGTACACCAGCACCCGATTCTCCAGGTGATACCGCACTGCCCGTGCCAGGACTAGGCGTTCCATGTCGCGGCCTTTGCGGACGAGGTCGGCAACGGTATCGCGGTGACTGACCCGCACCACGTCTTGCTCGATGATCGGCCCTTCGTCCAGATCTTCGGTGGCATAGTGGGCAGTCGCGCCGATGATTTTCACCCCCCGTTGATGGGCGCGGTGGTAGGGGTTGGCTCCGGCAAAGGCGGGCAGGGTGGAATGGTGAATGTTGATGACCGGCGGGGCTTGGCGGAGCAGCCACCCACTCAAGACCTGCATGTACTTGGCCAACACCACCAGGTCAATTCGATATTCCTGCAGGAGAGCGAGCTGACGGGCTTCGGCTGCGGCTTTGCCCTCTGGAGAAACGGGGATGTGGTAGTAATCGATGCCGAAGGAGCGGGCCACCGATTCCAGGTCGGGGTGATTGCTGATGATCAAGGGGATCTCGGCGGGCAGTTCTCCCGCCCTTTGCCGCCAGATCAGATCCAAAAGGCAGTGGCTTTGCTTGCTGGCCCACAACGCAATGCGACGGCGAGTGTCGGAAAAATGCAGTTCCCAGTTGGCTTGGATCCCACGGGCAATACCCGAAAAGGCGGGGACAATTTCCCCTCGCTCCAGTTGGAAGCCCTGCAAGTCCCACTCGATGCGGCTCAAGAACAGTCCTGCTTCGGGATCCGTATGGTGATCGGCGTGAATGATGTTGCCGCCGTAGCTGTAGATGAAGCTGGAGAGCTTGGCTACCAGCCCTTTTTGATCGGGGCAAGATACCAACAGGGTGGCACTGGGCATCGGTAGACAACAGCCTCAACTTTGTGGGGACTGGCTCTCCCCAAGAGCAATCCATTCTCAATCTACCCGGTTGATCTCTTCCAATAGCCAGGGATCCACCGGCTGGCCATCCCAACGCTTCAAGTCGATGCGAATCCACATCGCCGCAGAAGAGCCGGCAGGGGGCAGTTGCTGGTGAAACGAGATCTCATAGTCGGACGGGTTCTGACCATGTTGCCGCAGCCAGGTCTCCACCTTGGCAGGAGCGAAGTAGGACTGCCCTTGCTCGAACAGGCGCGTAATTTCCATGCCGAAGCAAAGGGGGTTAAAGCGGGGCATAGACTAAGCAGCGTCTGCGGTTTGAGCGTCGTCGGCTACGGATGGGACGGGATCCGTCTCTGGGGGGGGCGTATCGGCAACTGACTCGGTGACTGCTGTTCGGGAAACCTTGGGAGTGGCAGCAGCCGTTGTCCCGCGGGTGGCTTTTTCCAGCTCTTGGGCCTCTTTGTTCAGTTGCGCCTCGAACTCTCTGGAAGCGTCCTGCAGGCTGCGCAGAGTTTTGGCCAGCGTGCGACCGATCTCCGGCAGTTTGCGGGGCCCAAAAACCAAGAGAGCCACCGCAAAGATGACCAACATTTCCGGCAGTCCAACACCCAAAAAATTCATGAGCCTCGGCAGAGTACGGTTTGGTCGGGATCCCTTCCCTAGACTGACATTTTCTCGCCGCGGACTGCAAGTAACTGCCGGCTCTCCTCATCTATCCGATGGCTCTGGTGTTTTGCTCTCAGCTCATCCAGGCCCACCTCTCCCTGGCCGGCCAAGTCAAAATGGTAGAATTGCATCGTTAATCAATCAATGTCCTTCATTGGCCTAGGCTTGCCCATGCTCCAAACCCTACAAAAGCTCCTCGGGGATCCTAACGATCGGAAGATCCGGCAGTACCGTCCTGTCGTCAAGCTGATCAACTCGCTGGAGATCGAGATCGCCTCTCTTTCGGATGCGGAGCTCAAGGCCAAGACCACGGAGTTTCGCCAGCGCTTAGACAGAGGAGAATCTCTGGATGATCTCTTGCCGGAGGCATTTGCCGTGGTGCGGGAGGCTGCCAAGCGGGTCTTGAACTTGCGCCATTACGACGTACAGCTCATCGGCGGCATGGTGCTGCACGAAGGCCAGATTGCCGAAATGAAAACCGGCGAGGGGAAAACCCTGGTCGCCACCCTGCCTGCCTACTTGAACGGCCTGACTGGGAAGGGGGTTCACATCGTTACCGTCAACGGCTACTTGGCGCGGCGCGACTCGGAGTGGATGGGGCAGGTGCACCGTTTCTTGGGCCTGACAGTCGGTCTAGTGCAAGAGGGCATGTCGCCCGAAGAAAAGCGCCGCAGCTATAACTGCGACATCACCTACTGCACCAACAGCGAGCTGGGCTTCGACTACCTGCGGGACAACATGGCCACCGATATCAAAGAGGTGATGCAACGGCCCTTTAACTACTGCATCATCGACGAGGTGGACTCAATCCTTATCGACGAGGCCCGCACTCCCCTGATCATCTCCGGTCAGGTGGCTCGCCCCTCCGAAAAATACCTGCGGGCAGCCCAGGTGGCGCGGGAGCTGATCCGAGATGAACACTATGAGGTGGATGAAAAAGCCCGCAACGTCATCCTTACCGACGAGGGGTTTGAAGCCGCCGAGCGGTTGCTGGGGGTCTCTGACCTGTTTGATCCCAAGGATCCCTGGGCGCACTTTGTCTTTAACGCGGTGAAGGCCAAAGAGCTCTTCATCAAGGATGTCCACTACATCGTCCGCAATCAAGAGGTGGTGATCGTGGACGAGTTCACCGGGCGGGTGCTCCCCGGCCGCCGCTGGTCTGATGGGCTGCACCAGGCGGTGGAGGCCAAAGAGGGGGTGCCGATTCAAAGCGAGAGCCAAACCCTAGCCACCATCACCTACCAAAACCTTTTTCTGCTCTATCCCAAGCTTTCCGGCATGACGGGCACGGCTCGCACTGAGGAGGCCGAGTTCGGCAAAACCTACAACCTGGAAGTTACGGTGATCCCCACCAACCGACCTATCCGCCGCAAAGATGCCCCCGACTTGGTGTACAAGACCGAAAGGGGCAAGTGGCAAGCGGTTGCCGAGGAAATTGCCCACATGCACGCCCAGGGGCGCCCCGTCCTTGTGGGCACCACCAGCGTGGAAAAATCCGAACGCCTCTCGGCCATGCTCAAGGAAATGGGGATCCCCCACAACCTCCTCAACGCCAAGCCAGAAAACGTGGAGCGGGAGGCGGAGATCATTGCCCAGGCGGGGCGAAAAGGCGCTGTAACCATTGCTACCAACATGGCCGGTCGAGGCACGGACATCATCTTGGGAGGCAATGCGGAGTACATGGCCCGCCTCAAGCTGCGGGAACGGCTGATGCCCAAGCTGGCTCAATTGGACGCCGACAACCCCTTGGGATCCGTTCAGATGGTGGGACGGGGGGGTGGCCAGGGATTTGGTGGGACAGCACCCAAGCCGAAAAAATCCTGGACGGTGGTCTCCCCCAATTTTTACCCCTGTGAGCTGTCGGCCCGCACCAACCAAGCTTTAGACGAAGTGGTGGCAGCAGCCGTGACCAAGTATGGGCTGAACCGTCTGCCAGAGCTGGTGGTGGAGGATCTCATCGCAGTAGCTTCCGAGAAAGCGCCGGTGCAGGATCCGCTAATTTTGCAACTGCGGGAGGTTTACAACAGCATCAAAGCCGAGTACGAAAAAATTACTGAGGCCGAGCACGAAGAGGTGGTGAGGCTGGGGGGCCTGCATGTGATCGGTACGGAGCGCCATGAATCCCGCCGTATCGACAACCAGCTGCGGGGCCGCGCCGGGCGACAAGGGGATCCCGGCTCCTCGCGGTTTTTCCTCAGCTTGGAAGACAACCTGCTCAAGATTTTCGGTGGCGAGCGGGTAGCCAAGCTCATGGACATGTTCCGGGTGGAGGAGGATATGCCCATCGAGCACCCGCTGCTCAGCAGCAGCCTGGAGAATGCGCAGAGAAAAGTGGAAGTATACTACTTCGACATGCGCAAGCAGGTGTTCGAGTATGACGAGGTGATGAACAACCAGCGGCGGGCCATCTACTCAGAGCGGCGGCGCATCTTGGAGGGGGAAAACCTCAAGACCAAGATCCTTGACTATGTGCGCAAAACCGTTGGCGAGATCGTGCGAGCGCATGTCAACCCAGAGCTGCCCCCGGAAGAGTGGGAAATTGACAAGCTGACCGCCAAGATGCAGGAGTTTGTGCCGCTCCTGAAGCAAAACCTCAAGGTTGAAGACCTGCAGGATCTCTCCTACGAGCAGATCTTGGACTACCTGATCAAGCAGGCAGAGCTGGCCTATGAGGCCAAAGAGGCTTTTCTGGATACCTTTGAGCCCGGTTTGATGCGCAAGGCAGAGCGCTTTTTCCTGTTGCAACAGGTGGACACCCTCTGGCGGGAACACCTGCAGCAGATGGAGGCGCTGCGGGAAGCTGTGGGCCTGCGAGGCTACGGTCAGAAGGATCCCCTGATCGAGTACAAGAACGAGGGCTACGAGCTGTTCCTGGAGATGATGGACAACATCCGCCGCAACACGGTGTACAACCTATTCATCTTTACTCCCCAAATTGTGCAAGTGCCCCAGGCATCGCGACCGGCTCCGGCACCCACTGCGGCTGCCAGCCCTGATCCCAGCTCTGCTTCAGGGGTGGTGGAAGCCGATTTCACGGAAGAATAATTGGCGTAGAGAGAAGTCAGCGGGGGAGCATGACTCTAGTCAATGATAAGCTCAACTATACTGAAAATAATGTATAATATGTTCAGTACGGATTACTACCAGTTGATCTTTCTGTTTACTTTTTACTTTCGAGTCTGCCAACATGGTAGCCAAAGCAAAGCAGAAAATTGGTAGTAAGACGACACGGAAACTGCGCTTTGGGTATTCTACTCAAAGCTTTGCGGGATACCGCCATTCTGTTTGGACTCCGTCCCGCTGACGCGAATGGAAACAAACAGAATGCTATCGCTGCATAGTTGAACAGTGATGTTCAGCAGTGTTCAGCGTAAATGTATCAGGAGGATCTGTCGTAATGCCTCTTTCAGTTGTGGGTACTGGAAGGTAAAGCCCATCTGCAAAGCCGCTTGCGGGATCACTTTCTGCCCCGTCAAAACCACTTGAGCTGCCTCGCCCAACAGCAGTTCCAACGCCAGCTCCGGCACAGGCAACCAAGAGGGGCGACCCAAGACCTGGCCTAAGGTTCGGCAAAACTCTTCCATCTGCACCGGGTTGGGAGCGGTGGCGTTGAACACTCCGGATCCCTGCTCCAGCAGGAAGCAGACCAAGCTCACCCAATCCTCGCGGTGGATCCAAGACAGCCATTGTTTGCCGGAGCCGATCGTTCCGCCGATAAAGAACTGAAAGGGGGCCAGCATCTGCCCCAGCGCTCCTCCATCCGGACCCAACACAATCCCCGTGCGCAGGATGGCCAAACGGATCCCCAATTCCTCAACCGGCCGGGCGGCAGCTTCCCAAGCTTGACAGACTTCTGCCAGAAAATCTTGGGCCGGGGGATCCGTCTCTGTTAAGGGTTCTCCTGCCGGATGGGATCCGTAGTAACCCACCGCCGAGCTGCTGATCATCACCTGGGGCTTTTGGTTGAGGGAGGCGAGGGCTTGGACAAGGGCCTGGGTGGTTTCCACACGGCTACGACGGATTTCTTTTTTCTTGGTCTCTGTCCAGCGAGAAGAAGCCAAAGGCTCTCCGGCCAAGTTGACAATCCCCTCGTACCCTTCCAGGGCGGCTGCCCAGGCTTGCGGTTGGTAGGGATCGTAGGGCAGCAGCTTGAGGTTGGGGGATTCCCCCAAAATGCGGCGGGCCTGCTCCAGGCGGCGGGTCAAGACCAAAACCTGATCCCCTTGCTCCAGCAGACGGGCCACCAAGCGACGCCCGATAAAACCACTTCCACCCGTGATGACAATGCGCATGATGTGGATCCGACTTGCATCTGCACAAGCCCTGTGCCGCCCTTGTCCTTTGAACGGTGCAGAGCCTTTCCGCTATTCGAACCTCTAGCCTAGCGCGTTTCCTGCCCCGCGTTGGCCATTGCCTGGGATCCCGCCATCCGTTTGCTGAGCTTGGCGAAGTGGCAGAGCCCAAGAAAGCCCAAGAATAAAAATGTTTTGCGGCAAAGCGTAAACTACCCGACTCCGACCGCTAAGCGGTACGGAGCGGGCTTTCAGCAGCCCTGAGCCTGCTTTGCTCTACCAGAGAACAAAACAGGCCCGAACCTCTAGGCTGGTTTACGACAGCCCCCAAAAGCGCAATCACATTCGCACCATTAAAGTCCGCATCCCCTTCCCATCCACAGTGTCCACACTTGAACGACTTACCACTGCGGTAGGATTGCGCAGGGTCGGGATGGATGTGCAGGCACTTGTGGCAGGTCTGGCTGGTGTAGGCGGGCGGCACCAGCACCACAGTCACCCCCGCAACTCTCGCCTTGTATTCCAGAAACTGCCTCAGTTGGTAGAACGCCCAACTGTTGGCCCGCCTACGCTCTGTCTTGCTGCGTGGCTGTTGATTGACCCTTTCCCGGATCCCCGTCAGGTCTTCCAGAGCGATAGCGCTGTTGGTAGCTTTTGCCCTAGAGACAACGGCTTTGGAGATGCGATGATTGACCCACGTTTGAAAGCGTCTCTCCTTGCCAGACAGCCGTTGCAGCAGTTGACGGCATCTGCGCCGCGAACTGCGTGTGCCCTTACTGGCTTTGCGTTGGAGTGCCGCCCTCAATCGGGAGTAGTGGTCTCGAACTCGGCTCAACTGCTGTCCATTCCAGTTGTCCCCTTCTGAGGTATGAGCGATATCCGTCCTTCCAAAGTCCACCCCGATCACCTTGTCGGCATCTTGTTGCTTGGGTGGCTTCTCCTCTACGCAAATCTGGATGTAATAGGAGCCGTCCTCCCGCTTGACCAGGGTGGCGGCTTTGGGGTTGGAACCAGCCAGTATTCCACGCTGGTAGTTGCCAATGGCTAGTTCAAAGCGCTCTCGCCCTTCCACCGTGGTCAGCGACACCGTCCAGTCTTTCTCGCGAAATGAGAAGATACGTGCATCGTAGGTAACGAACCTACGCTTGAACTCTTTAACCGGACGGTTGCGCTGTCTCGCCACTTTGCGAGCGCCCGCCACCCGTCTGCACACCTGTTGAGCCAAGTTACTGGACAAGCCGAACCGAGCTCGAATCTCGTAGTAGCAAAGGGATTGCAACTTGACCGCGTTGACGATCTTCTCCGGCGTGTTCTGGTTGACCCAGTTCAAGGCCTGCACAAAGACATCCATCGTCGCGTCCAATTTAGCGGCTTGCGACGGGGACACCTTGAGCTTGCAGGAGATGGTCAGGACTTGGCTCATAGGTTCATTGTACTTCATCAAAGCGCATTCCTCCCGACACTGACCCTACGGGTACAGTGCGGGGCTCCTGCGCTAGTAAGCTGACACACCTGGAAAAATCGGCTTCAATAGGCCCTAGCTGCGCTTCTTGGCAGCAGAGGTGGTTCATCGTCCCCCTATTTTCTTCCCTTCACCCGTGACACCCAAGTCTTCTTCCCGTACCCCGGCTCGCCACGTGTCTATGCGTGCAGAGCAGGTTGCTGGGCCGCGGCTGGACATCTCTGTTGCTCCACGAGTGCATCGCTCCCAAGGGCAGGGATCCCTGGTTCGGGCAGGGTTTCCCTCCTCTCTCCCAATTTCCGGTCGGCGGACGATCCCTGTCCAGCGCTCCCGCCGGCGCGGACGGCAAGAACCTGGCCACGAGCCTCAAGTCTGGGAGATGGCCTGTCACATCGGGGTGAATGTCTTGTTTACGGCGGCTGCCCTCAGTGGTTTGTATCGCCTCTTGCCGGTGCAGTTGGCTCAGCACCACCGGCTCCAGGTTCTGGAGCGGCATATCGAGGTCTTGTCCACTCGGATTTCTCGGCTGCAGGAGGGGGTGGATCGAGGTATGGATCCCTTGCAGCAGGAGGCCCTGATCAAGGAACGGCTGAATCGGGTGCCACGCAATCAAATTCAGGTGCGTTTGGTGGATCCCAGTACCTGGGTGGCGGACGACGAGAAGAACACCCACCCTTCCTGGATCGGGCAGTCCACCCAGCCGTCTGCCAGGCCGTAGGCTGCCTCTGCCTAGGCTTGTTTGAGAAGCAGGGCCACCTCTTTGGCAAAGTAGGTGAGGATGATATCGGCGCCAGCCCGCTTCATGGCCAGCAGGGATTCCAACATCACTTTTTTGCCGTCGATCCAGCCTTTTTGTTCGGCGGCTTTGATCATGGCGTACTCGCCGCTGACGTTGTAAGCGGCCACGGGCAGATCCGTTGATTCCTTGACTCGGTAGATGATGTCCAGGTAGGCCAGGGCCGGCTTCACCATCACCATGTCCGCCCCCTCGGCCTCGTCCAGCTCCACCTCTTTGATGGCTTCCCGAGCATTGGCGGGATCCATTTGATAGCTTTTCTTGTCTCCCGATTTGGGCGCGGATCCCAGGGCATCGCGGAAGGGGCCGTAGAAGGCAGAGGCATATTTGGCAGAATAGGCCAGGATCGCCACATCGGTATAGCCTTGGTCGTCCAGGGCCTCCCGAATGGCGCCGACGCGACCATCCATCATGTCCGAGGGGGCCACAATGTCGGTTCCCGCCTCTGCTTGGGAGAGGGCTTGCTTGACCAAAACTTCCACCGTCTCGTCGTTGAGGATCACCCCATCCCGCACAATGCCGTCGTGGCCGTCGCTGTTGTAAGGATCCAAAGCCACATCGGTTACCACCAAGATCTCGGGGATTTCCTGTTTAATCCGCCGCACCGACCGCTGGATCAAGCCTTCCGGGTTGAAGCACTCCCGCCCGGTGGGATCCTTTTTCTCTTCCGGCACCACCGGGAACAGGGCCACCGCCGGGATCCCCAGTTGAGCGGCTTCTTCCACCTCCTTTAGCAGCAGGTCTAGGGTGTAGCGGTAGCAGCCGGGCATCGACTCCACTTCCTGCCGCTGGTTCTCCCCCTCCATGACAAACAGGGGATAGATCAGATCCTGCACCCGCAGGTGGGTTTCCTGCACCATCTGGCGGAAGGCCTCTGTGCGCCGCAGCCGACGGGGACGGTAGATCAGGTCTTGGCTCATGGGAGCAGCAGGAAAGAGGGCGTTTCTATTTTGCCATGAGGTCGGTAGGGGCTGAGTTGGTCGTTGGGCGAGGGGCGACATCCGGGGCAGAGGGAAAATGCCGAGCCAGCCAGCGGCGAAGGGTCTCTTTTACCGCTTCGGCTTGGCAGTCGTGTAAAAGATCGTGGCGGGACTGGGGAAAATCGTGGATTTCTCCCTGGGGCAGCCGACGGGCAAAATCCACAGCTCCGGCAGGATTGACGACGATATCGGCAGAGGTGTAAAGCAGCAAAACCGGCAGGCGGAGCCGATGGGCTTGGTCGAGGCAGCGCTGTCCACTGCGCACCAGTTCGGCTGTGAATCTGGCCCGCGTTACACCGCACATGTAGGGATCCGCCGCAAAGGCGGCTTGCTGCTCGGGTAGGGAAGTCACCCGCGCCGGCTCGTAGAGGCCAGTTAAGGCCAGCTGGGGAGCAACCCTGTCCAAAACTTGCAGAAGGGCGTGGGTAAAAGGGGTGAAATAGTGGTCGATGCGAAAAGCGGGAGAGATGAGGATCAGGCCCTGCACCTGGCCGGGATGGGCAAGGGCATATTCCGTAACCCAGTTGGCCCCCGCGCTATACCCACACCAGATCTGCGGGATCCCTTTCTGCGGCCAGACCTGCTGGGCGATCCTCTCCAGATCCGCTTGATATTGGCTGAAGCGGTCGATCCAGCAGCGGATCCCGCCGGAGCGACCAAATCCCCGCATGTCGGGAGCCAAAACCTCCCACCCTTGAGCAGCCAACTCGCCGGCCAAAGGGCAAAACCCGCCGCCGTGATCCCCTTTGCCGTGCAAAAGCAACACCCTTCCACAAGGGGATCCCTGGGGCCAGTGGTGCAGAAAAGCCGGGATCCCATCGGAAAGCAGCAACTCCTGGGGCCGATAGATCCCCGACAAAGGTTGCGGCTGAGCTCCCGACCGCCCATCCAGAACCTCTAAGTGGCCTAACCGATCAAAAGGCATGGGCAAATCCAACACAGGTCCGGCAAGACCGGCAAAGCCGCAAATTATATCTTCCTATGTCCCGGTCGCCCGCGAGCGTTGCTGCCGCTGAGGAGTTGCAATCTTTGTTTCCAGCCCAGCATATTTCTTAACAATCTCTGCTCTTGCCGGGGATCCCCGACATGCCGGGCTTTGCAGCCTTTTCTGAGGATGGGATGAAAGGATCTCTCGGGGGGAGACTGGGGCCATTTGCGGGAAAAAGGCCCTCTGAGAGGTATGATGTTGTGAAGAAGTTTTGCGGGGTCTCAGGTTTGACGGGATCCCCTCTCTGGGGTGGTTCACCCTTGTTTTACGATTGCCTTATCGCTTCATCAGTTCACTCAGTCGGAAACGGGTTGCTGAAACTATGCTGTTACTGAAAATCTCTGTTTACGCGGTTGTCATCTTTTTTGTGGGGCTTTTTGTGTTTGGTTTTTTGAGCAACGACCCCTCCCGCAACCCCAACCGTCGAGACCTGGAGTAGGGGATCCCGCCTTGGGCAGCTTGCGAACCCAAGTGATAACCGGCTCATAGCTTGAGGGGGCATGCCTCCGGCCCTATTTTTGTGGAACTCTGCCGGTCGCACCGGCGGCGCGGAACGCTAGCCCTGGGGAAATTGACGCCTGTGGAGATCCCTCCGGCGGTGCGGCGACGCAAGCTGCTGCTGGTTAGGGGTTGTGGAAGCAGGAAGAAAGCCGCAGCGGTGAGCAAGATTCAGTCCTTGTTCGGACTTCGGCCCGCTGGTGGGCATTCCCCTCTAGAGTGAGTGGCCTCACCCCAAAACCGGCAACTCTGCTTGCCTACTGGAAGGCGGTAATCAGCAATGTCTGGGATCCGGAGCGATTCTGTTGGTCAAACGCGGTAATCCGGAACTGCCAAACGCCAACGGGATCCCCGAGGGCAACGCGGAAATCGGTAGTAAACTACCCGGCTCCGACCGCTAAGCGGTACGGAGCGGGCTTTCAGTAGCCCTGAGCCTGTTCTGCTCTACCAGAGAACAAAACAAGCCCGGACCTCTAGGCTGGTTTACGACAGCCCCCAAGAGCGCAATCACATTCGCACCATTCAAGTCCGCATCCCCTTCCCATCCACAGTGCCCACACTTGAACGACTTGCCACTGCGGTAGGATTGCGCAGGATCGGGATGGATGTGCAAACACCGGTGGCAGGTCTGCGACGTGTAGGCGGGCGGCACAAGAATCAGAGAAACCCCTGCAACCCTCGCCTTGTATTCCAGAAACTGCCTCAGCTGGTAGAACGCCCAACTGTTGGTCCTGCGCCTTTCGGTTTTGCTGCGTGGCTGTTGATTGACCCTTTCCCGGATCCCTGTCAGGTCTTCCAGAGCAATAGCGCTGTTTGTGGTCTTTGCCCTAGAGACAATAGCTTTGGAGATGCGATGATTGACCCACACTTGAAAGCGTCTCTCCTTGCCAGACAGCCGTTGCAGCAGTTGACGGCATCTGCGCCGCGAACTGCGTGTGCCCTTACTGGCTTTGCGTTGGAGTACCGCCCTCAATCGAGAGTAGTGGTCTCGGACTCTGTTCAACTGCTGTCCATTCCAGTTGTCCCCCTCTGACGTATGGGCGATATCCGTCCTTCCCAAGTCCACCCCGATCACCTTGTCGGTATCTTGTTGCTTGGGTGTTTTTTCCTCTACGCAAATCTGGATGTAGTAGGAGCCGTCCTTCCGCTGGACTAGGGTGGCAGATTTGGGGTTAGAACCAGCCAGCATCCCACGCTGGTAGTTGCCAATGGCTAGTTCAAAGCGCTCTCGCCCCTCCACCGTGGTCAGCGACACCGTCCAGTCTTTCTCGCGAAATGAGAAGATACGTGCATCGTAGGTAACGAACCTACGCTTGAACTCTTTAACCGGACGGTTGCGCTGTCTCGCCACTTTGCGAGCGCCTGCCACCCGTCTGCACACCTGTTGAGCCAAGTTACTGGACAAGCCGAACCGGGCTCGAATCTCGTAGTAGCAAAGGGATTGCAGTTTGACCGCGTTGACGATCTTCTCCGGCGTGTTCTGGTTGACCCAGTTCAAGGCTTGGCCAAAAGCCTCCATCGTCGCGTCCAATTTGGCGGCTTGCGACTGGGACGCCTTGAGCTTACAGGAGATGGTCAGTACTTGGCTCATAAGTTCATTGTACTTCATCAAAGCGCATTCCTCCCGGCACTGACCCTACGGGTACAGTGCGGGGCTCCTGCGATTTCTAGCTGAAGCTACAAAAGGTGGCCCCAGGGTTACAGCCGGCCTGCTGTGGGCTGAAGAATTCCCTTTGCACGCGCACGCCGCTGGGGTTGAAAGTTTCCAGCTCGAGGAACTGCGTTGGACGAGCACCACCCGGCACACTCACCTGCACCGTAAAAGCCGGCGTGGAGGTGCCCACCCGCACCGAGGTGGGCGCATTGATAAACGAAACCGTTGGGCCTTGGGGTGGGGGCAGGATCGAACCCCCTGAGCTGCCGCCATCTCCACAGGCAGCCAGCCCAGTGGCCAAAAGGGTGAGAGCAGTCCGTTGCATCCCGCAGTTCCTCACGCAAACCCATCCATCCTGGCAAGACTTGACCAGAATCTGTACCACCGCTTGAGCGGCACAGCTCTAAGTTACTTTTCTAAGTTACTTTCTGCCTCTGCAGTTTGAGAAAAGATGCGCCACGACCTAAATCTGCATGGGCCTTTGCGCAGAGTTGATTCCCTTGCTTCAGAGCAGCAGCAAGCGCCGCAACAGCAACGCTATCACCGCAACAAAGCTGGCCACGATGATCTGTCCCGGCAGAGTATAGCCGGAGTAAAGCCCTATCAACCTCAGCAACTCCCCATTCCAGGGTTGTGTGGCCAAAAGGTAGAGAATCCCGGTCAGGTGAACCAAGGCCAAAGCCACCAAGCTGCCGGATCCCAACTCTTGGAGGCCCACCGGGGAGTCAGGGATCCCTTCTGCCCACCGCTTGGCATCGGCAGCGCGTTGGTGGGCCGGGGGAGAAGGATAGGGATCCCGTTGCCGAAAGGCGATCGTCCCGCAGGCCCAGGCTCCTGGCAGAAACCCCAGCAAGTAGCCAAAGGCAGGCTGGTATAGGTACTGCCACCCTCCCCCTTGGGCAAACACCTGTAGCCCTGCCAGCCCCAACCCTAGGTAGACGATCTGGGCGCACACCGCCGCCACCGGCCCCGCCAAACAAGCCGTCAGCAACACGCCCCCAATTTGCAGCGAGAAGCTGTATCCCCCCAACCCAGGCAGCCCGGGCGGAAAACTCAAATGGGTTAGGGTGCCCAAAATGGTCAGGAGGACCCCAATCGCCGTCCAAAGCCATTCCAGAGGAGTTAAGAGCAAGCCAGACCGCATAAACCGAGAGGAAATTTTTCCCTATGCTAAGAAAGGGAAGGGGCAGATGGGGTGGGCAAAAGGTGGTCAAGGCAGAGTGGATTGAACTGGCCCAGGCCCTGGCCGATGCTGCCGGAGCGGTGATTCGCCCCCTGTTTCGCGGAGAACTGCAAGCCGAATACAAAGAGGCCCACTCCCCAATTGTGACGGTGGCCGACCGGGAGGCAGAGCGAGCTATGCGAGCTTTGCTGATGGCCCAAGTGCCAGAACACAACATCCTTGGCGAAGAGTTTGGTTTTCACCAGACGGGATCCCTCTATACCTGGGTTCTGGATCCCTTGGATGGCACCATCGCCTTTTCCACCGGCAAGCCCACCTTTGCCACTTTGATTGCCCTCTTGGAAGAAGACCGCCCCATTTTGGGCATCATCGATCAACCGGTGTTGCGGGAACGCTGGCTGGGGGTGCGGGGACAACCCACCCAATGGATGACCCCCTCTCACCGGCAAGCCGTCCGAGCCAAGGCCAACACCGACCTCAGCCGCGCCTACTTGAGCTGTACCACCCCCGATTTGTTCGCCCAACCCGACCAACAACGGTGCTTCCAGGGGCTCAGCCAAGCAGTTCACATTACCTCCTATGGGGGCGATGGCTACCAGTACGGCCTGCTGGCCAGCGGCTGTGTGGATCTGGTGATGGAGTGTGGCCTTGCCCTCTACGATTTTGCTGCCCTTGTGCCGGTGATTGAGGGATCCGGTGGCGTGATTACCGATTGGCGAGGGGATCCCTTAACCCGCACCTCCACCGGAGAAGTGCTGGCGGCAGCCAACCCCAGCTTGCATCGACAGGCCCTGGCCGCGATTCAAAAAAGCGGGATCTACCCAGCGAAATAAGCAGGCTCATTGCCAGGTTTCCACTTGATGTTGCAGCCCAGGCTGGGCTTTTGGTCGGGATCGATGGGCTTGCCGGCCAGAAGGTTATCCAGCGCCGCCCGCAAATCCTTGCCCGTCACCGGCACATCCGTCAGGCTGGGACGACTGTCGTCCAGTTGACCCCGATAGACCAACTTGCGATCTGCGTCGAACAAGAAAAAGTCGGGGGTGCAGGCGGCGGTGAAGGCTTTGGCCACCTCTTGGGTTTCGTCGTAGCAGAAGGGGAAGGTAAAGCCCAAGGTCTCGGCCATCTTCTTCAAGTTCTCTGGGCTGTCATCCGGGTATTTCTCCACATCGTTGGCGCTGATGGCTACAATGCCGACGCCGCGATCCTTGTAATCTCTGCCAAGGCGGGCCAGCTCCTCTTGCACGTGCTTCACATAGGGACAGTGCTGGCAGATGAACATCACCAGCAGGGCCGGCTTGTCGGCAAAGGTGGAGAGGGAGATGGTTTGGCCGCTCACCACATCCGGCAGGCTGAAGTCAGGGGCTGGGGTGCCCAAAGGCAGCATGGTTGAGGGGGTACGGGCCATAACAAACCTCCAGCGTAAGGTTTCCTCAATCATTGTGGATCATCCTGCCCCCCAGGAGCCGTCGCAAGGGGAGCTCGCCGGCAAACGGGAGCGCCAGAAGGGATCCCAAGCAGGCCGGGGACAGCTTTTACAATTGGATAGGGTTGGCAACACGATTGTTGGGGAGCTGAGCCTTGAGCACCGCCGTCTTACCTGCTGCTCCTTTGGTGGATACTCACGTCCACCTCAATTACCCCGATTTTGCCGCGGATCTGCCCCAGGTGGCCGAGCGCTGGCGTCAGACGGGGATCCGGCGTTTGGTGCATTCTTGTGTAACACCGGCAGAATTCCCCCAGTTGCAGGCCATTGCCGACCAGTATCCGGAAGTATTTTTGTCGGTGGGGCTGCACCCTTTGGAGGCGGGCCAGTGGCAGCCCGATTTGGCCGAAAAGATCGCCCACCTGGCCGCCAGCGACGAGCGAGTGGTGGCTATCGGGGAGACGGGCCTGGATTTCTACAAGTCCAACCCGGCGGATATCGAGCGGCAAAAAGAATCCTTCTGGGCCCAGATTGCCATTGCCCAAGCGCAGGATCTGGCGTTGATCGTCCATTGCCGCGAGGCGGCAGCAGCCACCTACGCCATCCTCAAGGAGGCCATGGCCACGGGGGGGCCAGTGCGGGCGGTGATGCATTGCTGGAGCGGATCCCCGGAGGAGACGCGGCTGTTTGTCGAGCTGGGCTGCTTCATCAGCTTCAGCGGCATTGTTACTTTCAAGAACGCCGAGACCGTCCGCCAGTCGGCCTTGGAGGTGCCCCTATCCCAGCTTTTGGTGGAAACCGATTGCCCTTTTCTGGCTCCCACCCCCTTCCGCGGCAAACGCAATGAGCCGGCCTATGTGCAGCGGGTGGCCCAAACCTTGGCGGAGCTGCTTGGGATCCCACCGGAAAAACTGGCAGAAGAAACCAGCCAGAACGCTGCTCGCCTGTTTCGGTTGCCTCTCCCCTAGCTCTGCTTTCCGATGGCGCGGGTGGACCGTAGGCCATTCCCGACTCCAGATCTCAGGCGATTCCAACCCGGGAAACCCTGAGTTACCATTTTTAACTTTTTCTTTAACTTTTCTTTTGAGCCCGCTTACCTTTCTCAAAGACATCCTATGCTGGAAAAAAGGGATGTATCTCTAGATACTTCCCGTTAATCCCAGGGGCTAGGGGCTTGCAACTATGGATACTGAAACGTGGGCTGCCGCAGCTCGACCCAGCCGAGATGCCCTCATCAACCGCATCACCCACCAGATTCGGCAATCCCTGGAGCTGGATCAGATCCTGAGGGCGACGGTGGAGGAGGTGCGCGCCTTTTTGGGTACGGATCGGGTGAAGGTTTACCGCTTTGATCCCGAAGGTCACGGAACGGTGGTGGCGGAAGCACGAGGCGGGGAGCGGCTGCCCTCGCTCTTGGGGCTGACTTTTCCGGCAGGGGACATTCCCGAGGAGGCGCGGCGGTTGTTTCGCCTAGCTCAGGTGCGGGTGATTGTGGATGTGGAGGCGCAGAGCCGTTCCATCAGCCAGCCGGAGTCCTGGGGGTTGTCTGCTAGGGATCAGCTGGGCGAGCCGCTACAGCGGCCTGTGGATCCCTGCCATGTTCACTATTTGAAATCCATGGGGGTGGCCTCTTCCTTGGTGGTTCCCCTGATGCATCACCAGGAGCTATGGGGGCTGTTGGTCTCCCATCATGCTGAGCCTCGTCCCTACTCCCAAGAAGAGCTGCAGGTGGTGCAGTTGCTGGCGGATCAAGTTTCCATTGCCATTGCTCAGGCGGAATTGCTGGAGCAGGCGCGGCAGAAGGCGCAGCAGGAACGCCTCATCAACCAAATTGCTGCTCTAGTTTACTCGCCCCTACACCCGGAGACGACCTTGACCACGGTGCTGGAGCAGCTTGCTGCCGGTTTGCAGGGGATCGGGGCACGGCTGCGGATCCACTTTATGGGCTCAGATACCCTCTGTTGTCATGGCGTGCAACCCCCGGCCAGCTACGACACCTGGCTACAGGAGCAGCTCGGAAGGGCCGGAGGAGCGGGGGGCTGGGTCAAGATGTGGTCGCTCTCCCACTTGGAGAAATGGCCGGAGCTGCAAGAGCAGATGAAGCAGACACCCATTCGTGGCCTGCTGATGGTACAGCTTGTCTGGAATGACCAGCCCGTGGGCTGGCTGAGCGTGTTTCGCGCGGCCATCTGCCAAGAAACCCACTGGGCGGGTTACCGTTGGTTTGCTCAGGGGGATCCCAGACAAGAACTGCCTTTGATCTCTTTTGCTGCCTGGCGGGAGCTGAAAATTGACGAGCCTAAGGCTTGGTCAGCTGCAGAGCAAGAGCTGATGAGTCGGGTCGGGGTACATTTGGCCCTGTCCATTACGCAAAATCAGCTCTACCGGCAGTTGCAAACCCTCAACGCTCGTCTGGAGCAGGAGGTGCAGGAGCGGACGGCGGCCCTGCAGCGATCTCTGGCTATGGATGCCCTCTTGCAGCGGGTCACCGACCAGGTGCGCAGCAGTTTGGAGGAAGCCCAGATCCTGCGGGCAGTGGTGCAAGAATTGGCTCTGGGGCTGTCCATCCAAGGGTGCGATCTCTGTCTCTACGATTGGGCATCTGGCCAGGCGACGGTGCGCTATGAATACACCTCTGCCCTACCGCCCGTCGGCGGGATTACCCTGACTTTGGCCGACTACCCCGATCTTTACCGGCACCTGCAAGAGGGTCAAGCGATGCAATTCTGCCATTTGCCTGGGCAGGGCTGGATCCCCCGTCGGGAAGGGCTGACCCTGCTGGTGTGCCCGCTGCGGGATGACCAAGGGGTGCTGGGGGATCTCTGGCTGGCGAAGCCGGCAGCCGAGTGCTTTGATGAACTGGAGGTGCAGGTGGTGCAGCAGGTGGCGGATCACTGCGCCATTGCCATCCGCCAGGCCCGCCTCTACCAGGCTTCTGTGCAGCAAGTCGGTGAGCTGGAGCGCCTCAACCGCCTTAAAGACGATTTTTTGAGCACCGTCTCCCATGAGCTGCGCACCCCCATCACCAACATGAAGATGGCCATCCAACTGCTGAAAACCGCCCGCGCCCCCCAAAAACGAGAGCAATATCTCAAGATCTTGGAGCAGGAGTGTGAGCGGGAGGCGGAATTGGTGAACGACCTGCTGGATCTGCAGCGGTTGGAGCAGGGATCCAAAACGCTCCATCTGGAAGAAGTGCCGCTGGCAACCTGGCTGCCCAGCGTGCTGGAGCCGTTTCTACAGCGGGCCCAGGCCAACCAGCAACGGTTGCAGTGGCAGATCGCGCCGAATGTGGGCAAGGTGCTCACCGATCAAGGTGGCCTGGAGCGGGTGGTGCAGGAGCTGGTCAACAACGCCTGCAAGTATACTCCCCCAGGGTGCAGCATCTGGGTAACAGCGCAGCGCTCTGGCCCGCAGCAGGTGGAAATTCGGGTGATCAACGAGGGAGTAGAAATTCCCCACAGCGAGTGGGAGCGCATCTTCGAGAAGTTCTACCGCATTCCCAGCGGGGATCCCTGGAAACGGGGCGGCACCGGCCTGGGCCTGGCTTTGGTCAAGCAGTGGATGCAGCGGCTGGGGGGCAGCGTCTCGGTGGAGAGCTCTCAAGGCAAAACCTGCTTTACCCTGGTGCTGCCGCAGGGATCCCTGCCTGTGCAGACCTCACCCCTAGCCCACAACTGTGCCTAGCCACATGAGCAATGCCCACTCAGAAGCGTTGCGTTTGGCCGCCGAGCAGTTTAACCGGGGGAAATTTTACGCCTGCCACGACACCCTAGAGGCCCTGTGGATGGAGGCAGTGGATCCAGAGCGGCGCTTCTACCAGGGGCTTTTGCAAACCGCCGTGGCCTACTATCACCTGCAAAACGGCAACCGCCGCGGCTGCATGATCCTGTTGGGGGAGGCCAACCGCAAGCTGGCGGACTTTCTGCCCACCTACGCTGGATGGGATGTGCAAGCCCTGTGGCAGGCTAACCAGGGCATCCTGCGGCATCTTTCTCAACTGCAACCCCAGGATCCCCTGCCTTACCTGGCCATCCCCACCCTGAGTTGGGTTGAAGACTGACCTGAGCAGGCCCAACAGCGGCGCTAGCGCTTGGAGCGACGGGCTTTGCGCTCAACTTCGTTGCGTCGCCGCCGATCCCGCCAGTCGATGAAGGTAATGTAGCCAACGCCCAGGGTTACGGCTGTCAACAGCAAAAAGATGCTTCCGTAGGCGATGCGGGCGACCAAGGGAAGATCGGTTTCCATGGTGTGAGCGGGGGTAACCCCGTCAATATCGGCGGCAGGAACAACAAGATGAATGCAAGATGGATGTGAGGCTCAATCCAGGCATGACAAATTACATGCCGTTGCGCCCCCAGACCACCAGGGCAATGGAAAGAACGAAGAAGGTGGGGACGGCAATCCAGCCAAGGGTGATGATGTCCATAGGTCCAGCCCAGCTAAAGAGGGGTTATCTCGAGGTGATCCCATTTTACGAGAGGAGATCCCTTGTCAACGGACATCTACGAACACCTGTTTTCAGCTAGAAATCGCAGGAGCCCCGCACTGTACCGTAGGGTCAGTGCCGGGAGGAATGCGCTTTGATGAAGTACAATGAACTTATGAGCCAAGTCCTGATCGTCTCCTGTAAGCTCAAGGCGTCCCAGTCGCAAGCCGCCAAATTGGACGCGACGATGGAGGCTTTTGGCCAAGCCTTGAACTGGGTCAACCAGAACACGCCGGAGAAGATCGTCAACGCGGTCAAACTGCAATCCCTTTGCTACTACGAGATTCGAGCCCGATTCGGCTTGTCCAGCAACTTGGCCCAGCAGGTGTGCAGACGGGTGGCCGGCGCCCGCAAAGCGGCGAGACAGCGTAACCGTCCAGTTAAAGAGTTCAAGCGTGGGTTCGTTACCTACGATGCACGTATCTTTTCATTCCGCGAGAAAGACTGGACGGTGTCGCTGACCACGGTTGAAGGGAGAGAACGCTTTGAGCTAGCCATTGGTAACTACCAGAGGGGAATGCTGGCTGGCTCTAACCCCAAATCGGCCACCCTAGTCCAGCGGAAGGATGGCTCCTACTACATCCAGATTTGCGTAGAGAAAAAACCACCCAAGCAACAAGAAACCGACAAGGTGATCGGGGTGGACTTGGGAAGGACAGATATTGCCCATACGTCAGAGGGGGACAACTGGAATGGACAGCAGTTGAACAGAGTCCGCGACCGCTACTCCCGGTTGAGGGCGGCACTCCAACGCAAAGCCAGTAAGGGCACCCGCAGTTCGCGGCGCAGATGCAGAGAACTGCTGCAACGGCTGTCTGGCAAGGAGAGACGTTTTCAGGCGTGGGTCAATCATCGCATCTCCAAAGCTATTGTCTCTAGGGCAAAGGCGACAAATAGCGCTCTTGCTCTGGAAGACTTGACAGGGATCCGGGAGCGCATCAACCAACAACCCCGCAGTAAAACTGAACGGCGCAGGGCCAACAGTTGGGCGTTTTATCAACTCCGTCAATTTTTGGAGTACAAGGCTCTGCGTGCAGGGGTTGCTTTGATTCTGGTGCCGCCTGCCTACACGTCGCAGACCTGCCACCGGTGTTTGCACATTCATCCCGACCCTGCGCAATCCTACCGCAGTGGAAAGAAGTTTAAGTGTGGACACTGTGGATGGGAAGGGGATGCGGATTTGAATGGTGCGAATGTGATTGCGCTTTTGGGGGCTGCTGTAAACCAGCCTAGAGGTTCGTGGTTGGCTTGCCAACTGCAGGGCTACCGAAAGCCCGCCCTGTACTGCGAAGTAGTCAGGGTCGGGTAGTTTACTTCAAGCTGGCTACAGTGGAGTTAAATCTGAAACGTCTGAGCCAAACGAGGTGGGATCCGATGGTACTGGACACATTGCCGCTGGTTGCCGCTGTAGCCATCGCCATTTTTATGCTGGTTTTTTGGGTGCGGGTGGTTCGAGAGGCCATCTGGACAACGGTGGGGATTGTAATCATCTTGGCCGTGTTGTACGTGGTCTTTAGAATTGGCCCGCGGCAGGTGCTGCAGGAGTTGCGGGATCCCTTTGCCCTTCTAGAACAGGTTTGGCAGGTGATCGTCGGTTGGTTCCAGGCCCTTCTCCCCTAGAGTTCGTTATCTGCTATACAGTTCCCTGATACAATAGAAAACACAGGGGGGCAGCCTATTGGAACTGCTGGCGAATGGTTTGTCCAGTCAAAAATCGATTCCCTCTCCGGTTTCCGCACTGCTCTACAGCACCTACGCGACTGAAGTTCTCGCCATGCCTTCTGACCCTGAATGGGATCCCCAAGACCCCACCCCAGAAGATGGGATCCCCATTCCTGCTGGCGTCAGCGGGACGGAGTCCTCAGACATCCAGGTGGAGGTGGAGGATTTGGGGGAGCGCCGCCGCCAAGTGCGAGGTCGCGTCCTGATTCCGGTGGAGCGGCAGCAGGTCTGGCAGGTTTTGACCGACTACGACCATCTGGCGGAGTTTATTCCCAACTTGGTGGAAAGTCGCGTCATTGGCCGTGAGAATGGCCGCACACTGGTACGTCAAGTGGGATCCCAAAAGGTTTTATTTGCCCAATTTTCTGCTGCGGTGGTGCTGGCTATCGAGGAGATCTTTCCTCAGCAGCTTCGCTTCCAAAAAACACAAGGGGATTTTCTTATCTTCGAGGGGTTTTGGGATCTGGCCGATTGGTCGGCCCATCAAACCTTGCTCACCTACCACCTGCAGGTCAAGCCTCCCCGCAGAATGCCTGTCGGTCTGGTGGAACGCCGCATTTGCCAAGATTTGGCCCTGAACTTACAAGCCATTCGGGAGCGCTGCCTGAGTTTGTCGGATCATTCCAAGCCCGTTTGAGGCGTGCCCAATAGGTACCTCGTTCCCCAAGCGCTCCGCGCCGCTGACGCGACCACTCTCAGCCCTTCTGCCAAAGAAGAGGGGGGCTGGGGAACAGCTTTATTGCCATTTGTGGGATTTGATATTCGAGCTGGAATTTGCCAGGTGGATCCCAGAGGCAAAGTGGGCCGGTGGTCCTTCACCTTTCGAGTCTCAAGCAGCGATCGAGGGCTGTCCTTGGGTGTGTGGGTGCGCTATCGGCAGGGTGAAGTGGAAGGCACTGCCCTGATTGATCCCCCCCGATTCTGCCCAGATGCGCCCCCCCATGGCCTCAATGATCAGTCGGCAAATGGCTAGCCCCAAGCCCGTCCCACCCACCGAGCGCCGCAGGGATCCCTCTGCTTGATAAAACCGCTCGAAGATGGCTTGCAACCGGTCTGGCTCAATGCCGCGCCCGGTGTCGGCAACAGTGAACTTCACCATCGCCCCCGTCGATCCACCGGCTGGTGGCTCCACTTCTGCCCGAATCCAGATCCGTCCGGTGGAAGGGGTAAATTTGCAGGCATTGTCCAGCAGCTTACGCAACACCTCCACCAGCCACTCCCCATCCGCCCTAACCATTGGCAGCCGTTTGGGCAGCACCTGCTCGATGGTGGGCAAGTCTTCGTGCCGCCGTCGCGCTTTGACATTGCTCAGGGCCAGCTCCACACATTCTTGAGCAGACAACGGCTCGATATGCCAGCGAACGCGACCACTTTCCAGCTTGGAGAGGGTGAGAAAGTCCTGCACCAACTCCCGCAGCCGATCGGCATCTTGCAGGGCTGTGTTCAACATTTCCTGGCGCATCTCCAGGGGCATGTCGGGGTCGCTGGCCAAAGACTCCAAACACACCTGAATGGTGGACAGCGGGGTGCGCAGCTCGTGTCCGGTCACGGCAATCAGCTCTGATTTGGCCTGATCCAGAGCTGCCAACTGGCGATTGAGCTCTTCTAGGTGCTGATAGGCTTCTGCCTGCAAGAGGGCTACCCCCACTTGGTTGGCAATGGCTTCTGCCAACTCCAGAGTGGCCGGCTGCCAGCGGTGAGGGTGTTCGTGGTGTAGCTCCAATAGGCCCAGCAACCGCCCTTGATAGAGAATCGGCATGGCCACCCAAGCCCGAATTTGGGCCCGCTGCCACAGCTCCGGCACTCGCTGCAGGCGGGGATCCTTTTGGGTATCCTCGCAGCACACCGCTTGTGCCGAGGCTACTGCCTCCCGCAAAAAAGGGTTGCTGGGAAGAGGCCACAGGGATCCCTTAAGGCTGCCCATCGTTAGGGTGCGGTACTCCTGCTCAATCTGAACAGCAGGGGCCTGGCCATCGTAACGGTAGATCAAACATCGCCCCACCTCTGCCACCTGCCCCAGCTCCTGCACAGCAATTGCCAAAATCTCGCCGGGATCCAAAGACTGGCGAATGGCACTGCTGATGCGGTTGATCAGATGCTCTTTGCGCTCTTGCGCCCGAATGGTGCGGTAGGCCCGCTGCAGCTTGTATTGCCCTGCCTGGAGATAGGTGATCAGCCGCTCGGTAAAGGGGCCTGGATTCAGTTGGCTGGCGGAGTTTTGCGGGGATCCCTTGAGGTACTGGCGAAGGGGCTCAAGGCGAGGTTCCAGATCCGGTCGGTAACTGAGGATCTTGGGCAACAGGGCCAAAGCCGCTTGGACTGTAATCTGACGATCAAATGACCAGATCCCATCAAATTGGCGAGCTGCATCCATATCGCTGCTTTGCCAAGGACGCTCCCGCTGCATCTGCAAGCGTTCTCGACACACGAGGCAGGTGGCATAG
This sequence comes from Thermostichus sp. MS-CIW-41, assembly GCF_054058915.1. Classification (NCBI taxonomy): domain Bacteria; kingdom Bacillati; phylum Cyanobacteriota; class Cyanophyceae; order Thermostichales; family Thermostichaceae; genus Thermostichus; species Thermostichus sp. MS-CIW-41. The sequence continues at coordinate 14,623 of NZ_JBSSBO010000030.1, read as the reverse complement.
TGGGCATCGATGACGATCAAGTGCCACTCCTGCACCAAGGGATCCTCTGGATCCAAGGGAATGGTGTGGTAGGGCAGGTCTGTCTGAGCAAAATCCTTTTCTGGGGTCGCCAACACAAACACGTCTTGGGCCATTGCGCTGATGCGCTGGTAGCGCCGTGCCTCCTGGCGGTAGTAGCGCTCCTTTTGAAAGTTAGCGAATACCCACGGGGATCCCTGCCCTTGCAGCACCTGATCCTCAATGGCGTGGCTGAGGGCAACCAAAGAGGATTTGAAATACAGTTGTGGGCGCAGGTGCGGCAAAGCCTGCAGCAGATCGCTCAATAGGGAGGTACGACTCTGGCGAAGGTAAGATCTAGAGCGGGTGGAGGCCATAACCCTACTGGCAAGCACAGATCACAGGCAGTACAGGGACACTTAACCCCAGAGAAGGAGGCTCGCAGTCTAGGTTTAGTCTAACGGTTGGGATCCCGCGGCGGAGGGAGCTTCATAAGGCGCAAGATCCAGCTAGCCCAAACTAAGAGATATAAAGTTTACGAAGTTATATGTAAGTCAGCCAAATGTCGGGATCCCGGTACAGCCAAGAGGACGTGCAGCAGATCCTCCAGCGGGCCATTGCCCGCCAGCCACGCCTGGGCGAGTTCACCCGCTCCCAACTGCAGGAGATGGCTGCCGAACTGGGGATCTCCCCCCAAGAGCTGGACTTGGCCGAGCAGGAATGGAAGGCCTGGCAAGAGCTGAACAGCCAACACCGAGAATTCCAGCGCTACCGCCGTCGGCAGTTTTACCAACTGCTGGGCCGCTATGGAATTGTCAACAGCTTTTTGCTGGGCTTAGACTGGCTCTCCGGTGGAGGGCTATCTTGGTCGCTGTTTATACTCATGGGGTGGGGCTTGACCGTTGCCCTCAAGGGCTGGAACGCCTACCAAACGGAGGGTGAACGCTACGAGAAAGAGTTTCGCCAATGGCAGAAGAAACGCCAGAAAGATCTCCGCCGCAAGTAAGCGCAGCCCACCCAAGAAGCCCGTCTCGCTGATGGAAATGGATTTCTCTCCAGACCTTGACTGGGGAGAGGTGCTATCATAGGCTTCCGGCATCAGTGAATGCCTGTGCGGGCGTAGTTTAATGGTAAAACCGCAGTCTTCCAAACTGCTGTTGTCGGTTCGATTCCGTCCGCCCGCTTCCTCCCACAAAATCCTAAGGGATCCCTTAAAGTGCCCTTCAGATTCTTCTTCACAGGTTGGGGCCGACTGTGGTGGTGCGGCGGATGGGTTGACCTTTCAGGGTATTGCCTTCTACTGTTTTCACCCAGCCTTGCCCTGGTACAAATCGGTACTGCACATCGGTATCAGAGCCACCGAGCAGATCCCCTTGGGCATTGAAGACGCGAGTTTCCCGCTGCCAGTGTCCTGGCCCGGTCGGTGTGCTGCTCGACTCGGTGGTGTAGGTTTGGCCGCGAGCATTGTTGAATTGGCCGCTGTGCTGCCAGCCTTGCCCCGCTTGGCCCTCGATAAGGCTCGAGCTGCTGCCCACCGTCTTGCCCTCGGCGTTTTGCAGGGTGGTGCTGCCCTGCCGTTGCCAACCCTCATGTGTGTGAGTAGTGGTGTGCTGATGGTTCAGGTTCCAGGTCTGACCTTGTTGGGTAGTGACTTGGCCGGAATAGTCTCCTTCCACCCCCTGACCGGGAATGAATTGCCGGGATCCCTGGCCGGAATAGGTGCCACTACCCGATCTGCCACTTGGCCCGGTGCCAGTGTAGGTGCCGGAGTGAGTGAAGGTGCGCTCACCGCTCGGGGTCAGGGATCCACCCGTTGACGTGGTGGCTGTGGCAGTGCGTTGACGGGGGCGAGCCTGCGCAAAGGGAGCAAGCGCCATCAGGAGGGCAGTAACCAATAACAGGCAAAAGCTTGGGGTTTTCATTTTCATTCTCATTTTTCGAGACCCCTTGAGAAATTGCCAATCATGACCCAGGCTAGGTGCTCACCTCATCTGACTCTGACTTCGGCCTGAGGGTTCACTTCCTAGAGGGATCCCGCCAGACATAACCTGCTCTTAATGTCGGTGCTGTAATCTCAGAGGTGCCTTTAGCGAATGCGACTGCATTTTTCTATGAACACCCGTCGTACTTTCCTGGCTGTTGCGGCTGGCCTGGTGGCTGCGTCTGCTGCTGCTCTTCTGGCTGCCGACAGCTTTGCTCAGTCTCCTGCCGAAGTCAAAGTTTGGATTGCCTTTACCGACAACCGCCTGGATTGGGCCCGCGGAAAAGCGGAAGAATTCAACAAACAATTTCCTCAATACAAAGTTACGATCGAAGGCTACGGCAACTACGAAGAAATTCAGCAAGCCACCGACCTGGCCATTCAACAAAATGCTGCTCCTTCGGTGGTGCAATGGTTTGAGGTGGGCACCCAGCGGGCACGGGATTTTAGTTACTTCAAGTCCATTGCCGAGGCTCTGGGCAATCGCACCGAAGTGAACGGGATCCCAGTGAATTTCGACGATTTTATCGAGCCGGTGGTGAGCTACTACACCCTGGATGGCAAATTTACCTCCATGCCCTGGAACAGCTCCAGCCCCATTCTCTACTCCAACACGGCCATCTTGAAGAAGGCTGGGATCGAAAAGCCGCCGGCCACCTGGCAAGAGCTGGAGGCTGCTTGTCAAAAGATCATGGCCCTCCCCGACGCTCCCCAGGGCTGTGTGACCTGGCCCAATCACGGCTGGTTCTACGAGCAGTGGATGGCCCAGCAGAATGCCCTCTTGGCCAACAACAACAATGGCCGTGCCGCCCGTGCCACCCAGGTCTTTTTGGACTCGGAGCCGTCAATTGCCATCGCCACCTGGTGGAAAGGGATGTATGACAAAGGCTACTACATCTACAGCGGCAAGCAGCGGGATTGGGCAGCCACCGAGCAGGCCATCCAGACCGGTACCGTCGCCATGGCCATCACCAGCAGCGCCGATGCCGCCAACATCACCAACGCTGCCAAGCAAAACAACATCGAGCTGGTCACCACCCGCATGCCCTACAACGCCGACAAGGGTTGGACGGGGAACTTGATCGGGGGAGCCAGCCTCTGGCTGGTGAAGGATCTGCCCAAGGAGGTGGAAGAGGGGGCGCTGACCTTCATGCTGTGGCTCAATAACACCGAAAATGCTGCCGAGTGGCACCAAGTGACCGGCTACTTGCCCATTCGGAAAAGCTCGGTAGCCTTGCTGGAGTCGAAGGGCTGGTTCAAGGAAAACCCCAACTTCTTCACCGCCAGCGACCAAATCAACAATTCCAAGGTGACCCCTGCCACTCGGGGGGCGCTGCTGGGGGCTTTCCCCGAAATTCGCAACGTGGTGACCCAAACCATGGAAGATCTGATGCTTAAAGGCGGGGATCCGGCCCAGGCCATGGCCAAGGCCAACCAGGAGGCCAACCGCCTTCTGGCCGAGTACAACTCCCTTTACCAGTAACCTGGATGTCGATGGGCTGACGGTGTCATTGAGGGATGGGGGTGGGCGGCGGCCTGCCCCTTTCCGGGCTTTGATAAGGCTCTTGTGAAGAGCACAGCCGAGGTGAGAGGCATGTTGGGATTCGTCCAAGTGTTGGTGCCGCTGTTGGCAGGGTTGCTGGGATCCCTCTGGATGGGGCTCCGTTTTCGACGCATCGAGTGGCCTGTGCCGGTGGGGGCAGTGCTGGGGGGCCTAGCAGGAGGGCTGGGATCCCTGATTTTTATGGCGCCCCTGGATTTTTGCACTTTTGAGCCGGAGCGCAAGGCTATCGACATGGCCTTTGGCGTGGGGCTGGTGCTGGCGGGCATGGCCATTCCCCTCTGGCCGCTGTTGGCGTGGACGCAGAAGGAACAGGAGCGCCGCCTGGGGATCCCCGGCCCAGCTGTTCAGGAGAGGGGCATCTTTAAGCAGTGGTGGCTGGCGTGGCTGCTCTTGTTGCCCACCTTCACGATCTTGGTGGTGTTTCTCTACTACCCAGGGCTGGATACCTTCCGCCTTTCCACCCTGCTCACATTTGTGGGGGCGCCGCGCAGCCGCTTCGTCTGTGTGGATAACTTTACCGCTTTGCTGACGGATTCCACCTATCTGCGCAGCCTGGGGATTACCTTTGCCATTTCGGCGGCCATCGTGGTGCTGGGGTTGAGCGGATCCCTGTTGATTGCCACGCTGGCCTATCAGCCGATTCGGGGGGCGGCGATTTATCGGGTGTTGCTGATCTGGCCCTACGCCATCTCTCCGGCGGTGGCCGGGATCATCTTCTTTATCATGTTCAACCCCTTGGGAGGGGTGGCCAACCATTTGCTGGGCCTGGTGGGGATCCCCCGTTTAAACTGGCTCAGCGATCCCAACTTGGCCCCTTGGGTGGTGATCTTTGCCAGCGTTTGGAAGCAGATGGGCTACAACATTTTGTTTTACCTTGCCGGCCTGCAAAACCTGCCCAAGGATTTGCTGGAAGCGGCTGCCATCGACGGGGCCGGGGCAGTGCGTCGCTTTTTTGCCATCACCCTACCGCTGCTTTCTCCCATCACCTTCTTTTTGGTGATTACCAACATGACCTATGCGTTTTTCGATATCTTTGGCACCATTGACTTGCTGACTGCTGGGGGCCCTTCCGGATCCACCTCGGTGTTGATCTACGAGATCTACAAAATCGGAGTGTCTTCAGGCAATTTGGGTAGGGCTGCCGCGCAATCCATCGTCCTGTTTCTCATTGTGGTGGGGCTGACGATCCTGCAATTTCGCACCACCGAGCGGAATGTAACCTACGGCGGATAACGGCTGTCTCTGCTGCAACGCAATGATCCCAGTTCTCAGTGGGCAAGGGGAAAATCGGCTAATACAGGCTTACACCTAGCCTCACTCCACCACCTTCGCCATTCAAGGGCAGCACAATCCGTTAGTCCGCGAAAGATTCTTCCAATTCAAGGATAAACAGTTATGAATAAAGAGAAACTATGGCAGCGAAGCAAACAGCGAATCCGGTTTCGGAATGACGATATGGATTTCTATTTTGCCTGGATTCTTGCTCACCAAAACGAAGGTGGTTCGGCACTTGGCGAGTGCTTCTACACTGCTTCCCAAATTAAAGATGGTGATCCCGAAAGCTGGTACAAGGCCTGGTCAGAAATGGCCCGTCGCGTCGAATCGCAGGCGACACAGGCACTGGCAAACGGGCATCGGGTTAGTGCACGTGAAGCCTACCTGCGCGCCTTTACCTATCATCAGATGGCAGCCATCTTCGTTCGCCCGCAAGATCAACGACTGCGAGAGGGATGGCAAAAAGCACAATGGTGTTTTCGGCAAGCAGCCGCTCAATGCAAGCCGCCTATCGAACCGATCCAGATCCCGTTCGCGGGCAAAGTTCTGCCGGGTTACTTTCTGTGCGGGCATAATGAGAATCGGAAAGCACCAACGTTGATCCTGATAGGCGGTGGTGAAACATGCGCCGAAGAACTCTATTTCTGGATAGGCCCGGCAGGAGTCCGCCGGAGGTATCACGTTCTTCTGATAGATTTGCCCGGTCAGGGAAGTACACCCTTCGATGGTTTATTCTTCCGGGTCGATTCTGAACTCCCTATCAAGGCTGTCGTCGATCATATCCTCACGCGATCAGAGGTCGACGCCGAACGGTTGGCTTTATTTGGCATCAGTGGTGGTGGCTACATGGTATCCCGCGCTCTTCCATTTGAGAAACGTATCAAAGCCTGCATAGCCAGTGCTCCCATCATAGATATTTACCAACTTGTCATGGCCGAAATTCCGTCGGTACTCCTCAAAACTCCCGGTTTTTTCAGGAACACCCTTACCAGGCTGGCAGGTCTTAGAAACCCCCTGCCCGGTATTGCATTAGAGAAGTTCTGCTGGCAAGCCGGAGTAAGCACAATTTCTGAAGCGTTAGAAATGGCGCGACAAGCACGAGTTGAAAGGATAGAAGAGATTACATGTCCGGTATTGTGTATGGTTGGCGAAGGAGAGTCAGAAGCACAAATGATGCAGGCTCGCGAGTTTTACAACGCTCTCCGATGCCCTAAAGCCTTTCGCGTCTTCGTTGCCGCCGACGGTGCAGATGCTCACTGCCAGATCAATAATCTGGGCCTGATGCAGCAAGTAGTCTTTGATTGGCTGGATGAGGTTTTTGGGTATCGGGCAGAGAATCTCTAAGAGCCTATCCGAAACATCCTGGTGTGGAAGATGAAGGTCAGCGAATCTCGTCTCTTCCCCGTGCGGTGATTGGAACGAAGCGATGCTGGGGGTAACGACGACCGAATAACCACCGTGGTGCCCATTGCCCCCAACGGTGATCACTGATCAAGACTATGCATGGGTGGCTTGACGACGCAACGCACCCATATCTGCCGATAGCGGAGGGGCGGTTCGCGCACTGCCCTCCCCGATGATACGACGAGCACGGGATGCATCGATGGACAATGGGGGTTGTTGATCATGCGCCCATCCCATTCACCACTCGTCGGGGTGCACCCGTCGGGGCACGACGGTGCCGTGCCTCGACTCCATCGGCTTGCATCCGGTGATGGATTTCATCCGTCGTGACGTGACGACGAGGTATTCGGATAGGCTCTCAGAAGGGCCAAGCTCACGGGAGCCATTGCCGCACGGGCGGTTTGGCAAGGAGCGCAGATTGCCGGCGCCGATTTCAGCGAAGCCTATGTGGATCGGGCGGCAAAGCGGCAGTTGTGTGAGCAAGCTGAGGGATCCCACCCGGTAACCGGCGTAACCACCCGTGAGAGTTTGGGCTGCCCTTGAATCAGGGCCGGCAAAGATGAAGAAAACAGGATCCCTGAGCCCCGTCGGTCAGATTGGCCTCTAGATTGGGTGAGGTGTCGATAGTGCCCAACTATGAGCAAGCCCAGCTTTGCGGTGATCGGCCTGGCGGTGATGGGGGAAAACTTGGCCCTCAACGTCGAGCGCAATGGCTTCCCGGTTGCCGTCTACAACCGCACCAGCTCCAAAACCGACCAGTTCATGCGGGAGCGAGCCCAAGGCAAACGGATCACCCCCGCCTACAGCCTGCCGGAATTGGTGCAACTGATGGAGCGGCCCCGCAAATTCTTGATCATGGTCAAGGCGGGTGCGCCGGTAGACGCGGTGATTGACGAGCTTAAACCCCTGCTGGATCCGGGGGATATCATCATCGACGGCGGCAACTCCCTCTACACCGACACCGATCGCCGTGCCGAAGCCCTCGCCCCTACCGGGATCCACTTTGTCGGCATGGGAGTGAGCGGCGGGGAAGAGGGAGCCCTGAACGGCCCCAGCCTCATGCCCGGCTGCAGCCCAGAGGCCTACCAACAACTGGAGCCCATCTTGGCCAAAATTGCCGCTCAAGTGCCAGACGGCCCCTGTGTCACCTACCTGGGGCCCAAAGGGGGCGGGCACTACGTGAAGATGGTACACAACGGCATCGAATACGGCGATATGCAGCTGATCGCCGAGGTCTACGACCTAATGCGCAGGGCTTTGAAGCTGTCGGCCTCGCAGATGCAGGAGATTTTTCAGGCTTGGAATGAAACAGAGCTGGAATCTTTCCTAATTGAAATTACCGCCAAGATTTTCCAAACCCTGGATCCGGAAACCGGCAAGCCGTTGGTGGATCTCATTCTGGATAAGGCTGGGCAAAAAGGCACCGGTTTGTGGACAGTCAAGGACGCTCTAGATCTGGGAGTACCAGTGCCCACCATTGAAGCGGCGGTGCAAGCTCGCATCCTCTCGTCGATGAAAGAGGAACGGGTGGCTGCCTCTGCCCAGTTGAAGGGGCCCGACGCAACTTTTGCAGGGGATCCCGACTGCTTTATCCAAGATCTGCGCGCCGCCCTCTACTGCTCCAAAATCTGCTCCTATGCTCAGGGGATGGCCCTGCTCAAAAAAGCCACCGTTGCCCACGGCTACGTCTACACCTTCAGTGAGATTCCGCGGATTTGGAAAGGGGGCTGTATCATCCGCGCCCGCTTCCTGGGCGAGATCCAGTCGGCCTACAAACGGGATCCAGAGCTGGTGAACCTGCTGTTGGATGAGGAATTCGAGCAGGCCATCCGGGAGCGGCAGGGATCCTGGCGGCGGGTGGTGTCCACGGCGGCTGCCCTGGGGATCCCGATCCCGGCCATCAGCGCTTCTTTGGCCTACTACGACAGCTACCGTACCGCCAACCTGCCCCAGAACCTCACCCAAGCCCAGCGGGACTTCTTCGGGGCCCACACCTTCGAGCGCATCGACAGGCCGGGCGTCTTTCACCATGAGTGGAATGCCTGTTGCCGTTAGCAATGCGTAGCATCAAGAGGTCTCCGGAAAAAAGTTGAACCGCGCACCTCCGTATGGAAAGGCTCCCCTTCCTGAGGAAAATCCTCGCGGAAATGGGCCCCGCGGCTTTCCTCCCGCAGCAGCGCCCCCTGAGCTACCAGACGGGCCAGCAAAAGCAGACTGCCTGCCTCGGCCTCTTCCCGGGTGGCCCAAGGCTTTTCCTGCAGGGGAAGTGCCTTGACAAAGGTCAGAAAAGCCCGCAGCCGTGTTCCCTCCCGCACAACGCCCAAAGCTTCCCCAACTCGATGCCTGAGAGCCGGCAGGATGTCGGGAGACGTCGCCAGAACGGGTAGCCTCTGCAGCTGTCGGGGAAAGCTCACCTCTCCCAAATCTTGCAAGGCAGCCAAGGCGGCCCGCTTGCCCATGACCAGCCCTTCCAAAAGGCTGTTGGAAGCCAAGCGATTGGCTCCGTGCAGACCCGTGGAAGCCACCTCCCCAGCAGCATAAAGGCCCGGCAGGCCGGTGAAGCCGAAAGTGTCCGTTCGGATCCCACCCATCACGTAGTGAGCCGCGGGAACAACTGGGAGCAGATCCTTCGTGGGATCCAGCCCCAAGGCGCGGGCAGAGGCAACAACGGTGGGAAAGCGCTCCTCCAGATGTTCGACGACCCGCAGATCCAGGTAGGTTCCCCCTGTCTGCTGCCGCTCCCAGAAAACGGCCCGAGCTACCACATCCCGCGGCGCCAGCTCTCCCAGCTCCGCATAGCGAGGCATAAAACGCTCCCCCAAGGCGTTGAGGAGAACAGCCCCTTCTCCTCTTACTGCCTCGCTCACCAGCGCTCCATTGGGCAAGGCCGTGGGGTGAAATTGCACAAACTCCAGATCCCTGAGAGTGGCCCCTGCCCGCCAGGCCAGCACCATTCCGTCGCCGGTGGCCCCCGGGGGAGCTGTCGAGACGGGGAAAAGGCTGCCAAATCCTCCCGTAGCCAGGAGAACTGCCCTGGCCCTCACCTCCACCGGCCCCTCAGGGCCAAGGAGCAAGGCCCCCCCTACCCTGTCCCCTGCCAGCAAAAGGCTAAGGGCTGTGTAGCCCTGCAAAGGTGGTCTGTTGAGGCGAGCCAGCAGACCCCTGAGGAGCCACAGTCCGCTCCGATCCCCCCCCAGATGGCGAACCCGCGCTTGGGAGTGGCCCCCTTCCCGGACAGGCTGGGGATGGAAAGGAAGGCCCCAGCGCAAAAGTCTCTCCAGGTGCAAGGGTGCTTCCTCCACAATGGAGCGAGCCACCTTTTCTTCCACCAGGCCGCGGCCCGCTTGCAAGGTGTCTTGGATATGGGCTTCTACGTCCGCCTCATCCACAGGAAAAGCCACCCCACCCTGCGCCCAAGGGGTAGAGCCAGAGGGAAGGGGATCCTTGCTTACCACCAGAGTTGTCGCCCCCTGGGCTTCGGCCCACAGGGCTGCGTACACCCCCGCCACCCCTGCTCCCAGGATCAACAGGTCTGTTTCTAACAAGGGCGGCGCCCCGTTCTTCCCCTCCACCTCTAGGCTCCGGCGGGCACTGCCAGCATGGCCAGGATGGAACGGCGAGCCTTCTCAGCCACCTCCTGGGGCACCTGGATCACGTAGCGCATCTCCTGCAGGGAGCGGTAAATCTTTTCCAAGGTAATCTTCTTCATGTACTCGCAGACGGCTTCTGCCTTGACAGGGATGAACGTTTTGTCTGGAGCTTCTTTCTTGAGCCGGTGAAGAATGCCCACCTCGGTGGCCACCACAAACTCGCGGCTTTCTGAAGCTTTGGCGTAGCGCACCATGCCCTCGGTGGAGAGCAGCTTGGCATCCGGTTTGAGGAAGAGACAGCTAGAGCCGCAACTGCACTCCGGGTGAATGAGGAACTCTGCTCCAGGGTGCTCTTCCACCATCGCCTTGAGGTGCTCTTCCCGGATGCCAACATGCACGTGGCACTCTCCCGGAAAGAGATCCAGCTCCCTTCTGGTTACTTGAGCAACGTGGGCTCCCAGAAACATATCCGGCACGAAGAAGATGGGGCGATCCGGGGGCAGGCTGGCCACCACTTGAACTGCGTTGGCGCTGGTTACGCAGACATCTGCCAGAGCCTTGATCTCGGCAGCGGTGTTGACGTAGGCCACCACCAGGCCCTCAGGGCAGGCTGCCTTCCACCGCAGCACATCTTGCGGGCGAATGCTATCGGCCAAGGAACAGCCCGCCTCCAGATCCGGCAGCAGCACCGTCTTTTCCGGGTTAAGGATGGCAGCCGTCTCCGCCATAAAATGCACGCCCGCAAAGACAATCACCTGGGCGCTCGTCTTTTGAGCCTCCCGAGCCAGTCCTAAGGAGTCTCCCACAAAGTCCGCCACCTCTTGAACTTCGGGGAGCTGATACGAATGCGCGAGGATAACTGCCTGCCTTTCCTGTTTGAGCCGGGCAATCTCCTGGACGATTGTGGCAGTGTTGTGTAGCAATGGGGTTTCTCCCTTCATTTTCGACTTCTTGTCGCGACAGCGTTGCGTAGCAATAACGGTTTTGTTCCTCTGGAGGCTGGACACGATCTGAGGACTTTGTCCCGCTAATGCGTTTGCAGGAGCAGCGCGCAGCAATAACGGAAAGCCCATCTCCTGGAGTTGGTCGACTCTGCTTTGGGGGGTATCTGAGCCGGCAAGAGAAGCAACCCCCAACCCAGATGCCCGGCGAAGCCTTTCGCGGCGCCCGGTTGAGCTGGAGCTGGGCTTAGGTTGTCTTCTCAAAGTAGCATCAGTCGCAACAGCGTTGCGTAGCAATAAAGCAGTGTCCAGCGAGGACTTGGCTCAGGGTCACACCACCAGCAAAGAGAGATCCAAAGCCTTGGCCGAGTGGGTGAGCGCCCCGACGCTGACGTAATTCACGCCTGCCTCGGCCACTTGCCTGGCCCGTTCTGGGGTCATGTTGCCGCTGGCCTCCAGGGGAACTCTCCCTCCCACCCGTTGGACGGCGGCCTGAGTTTCTTCCAGGGTGAAGTTGTCCAGAAGGATGAGATCGGCTCCTGCTGCCAAAGCCTCTTCCAGTTCCTGGAGATCCCGCACCTCCACCTCCACCTTGAGGTGGTGGGGAGCACCTTCCTTGGCCCGCTTGACGGCTGCCAAAACGCCTCCCGCGCCGCGGTCGCAACAGCGTTGCGTGGCAATGATGTGGTTTTCCTTGATCAAAATGCCGTCGAACAGCCCAAAGCGGTGGTTTTTGCCGCCCCCTACCCGTACAGCATACTTCTCCAGGGCGCGCAGGCCGGGAGTGGTCTTGCGGGTGTCCAGAAGCTGGGTTGAGGTTCCCCGGAGAGCCTCTACATAGGTGCGGGTGAGGGTGGCAATGCCGGACAGCCTTTGGAGAAGATTGAGCGCCAGCCTCTCCCCCGCCAGAATGCCCTTCAGGGATCCCTTGAGGTGGGCCACCTCTTGACGGACAGCCACCCTGGCCCCTTCCTCCACTCCAGGGATAAACTCCACCTGGGGATCCGCCAGCCGAAAAACCCGCTTGGCAATCTCCAGGCCGGCCAGGATCCCTGTCTCCTTGGCCAGGATTACCGCCTCACCCTCCAGTCCTGGGGGTAGGGTCAGCTCTGTGGTGAGGTCGCCGTGCCCCAGGTCTTCCCACAGCCAAGCGCAAAGGGTCTCCTCTGGTAAGTAAACTTCTTCCATTTTCGGTTTGGTTTTAGCTAGACCGGCGGGAAGCCCCGCCCTCCGTTAGTGACTAGTGACTAGTGGCTGGTCACTATCCACTCACCACTATCCAGGGTAAGGGTCGGGATAAAAGGCGAGGACACGATGCTTCGTCCTTACTGGTGCTATGACCGGCGTAGCAGGATTTTATACCCTCATCATGAGAACTGCTTACCAGTATCGCTTACGCCCTACTTCTAGCCAAGTTGCTCTGATGGACCAATGGCTAGACTTGTTACGCAAGCAGTACAACTATCGCTTGGCAGAGCGCTTTGCGTGGTGGGAACACAATCGCTGTGATATCAATGCTTGTCCCTTAATCTGTCACTTGCCTGAGCTGAAAGACAAGCCCGATTTCTACTCCCAGAAACGGGATTTGGTGAAGACGAAAGCCCTGTTTCCGCAGTACAGAGCAGTCCATTCGCAAGTCCTCCAGAACTGCATAGAGCGAGTGCACAAAGCATTCGACCGCTGGCTGAAGGGGGACTGTAACGGCAAGCGGGCAGGGAAACCCAGATTTAAGGGAGCTGGGCGGTATCGCTCCTTCAGTTTCCCCCAGATGAAACAAGACTGCATTTGCGGGCAGTTTATCCATCTGCCCAAAATCGGTGCTGTTCGCATAATTCAGCACCGTCCTTTGCCTGAGGGCTTTGTGATTAAGACCGCTGCCATCAGCCGCAGGGCAGACGGGTGGTATGTGACCTTGAGCCTGCAAGATTCATCTGTCCCCGTATTTACCCCTGACCTGCCAACACTGGAGAACACCATAGGAATCGACGTGGGACTGGACTCCTTTTTGGTGACCGATGCGGGGGAGTCTGTTCCAGTTCCCCAGTATTACCGCAGAGCCCAAAAGCGGTTAAAGAGACTGCAGCGGGCAGTGTCTCGCAAGAAGAAAGGGTCAAACCGCCTATGGCTAGTGACTAGTGGATAGTGACCAGTGGATAGTGAATAGTGACTATCCACTAACCACTATCTCAGCGCAAAGATTTTCATGACAAAACAGCGAACTGGCTGGTAAGCAAGGGCAAACATATTGGGTACGAAGCCCTGAATATCAAAGGTGTTGCTAGAACCCGACTAGCAAAATCTACCTATGATGCTGGGTGGGGACAATTTCTGCAAATGCTGGCAGTCAAGGCTGAAAGAGCTGGGCTGAGGGCGATTGCAGTGAATCCCAACGGCAGCAGTCAAAACTGCTCTCGGTGTGGTCAAAGAGTACCGAAAGCGATTCAAGACAGGTGGCATTCTTGTTCCCATTGTGGGCTAGAACTAGGACGCGACCACCATGCGGCCATCAACATCAAGTACAGGGCGGTGGGGCATCCCGTTCTTTTCGCGTCAGCGGGACGTAGTCCTCAAGCGCAGGAAATGTCCTTTTCGCGCTAGCGGCGCGGAGCGCTTTGCATCAGCATGAGTGCGGGAGTATGTCACGACGGAAGGTGAGGCAGATGGGGGGCTGGCTCAGGCAAAACTGGCTGTGGCAACTGGGGAGCATGCCTCTAACCCCCAAAACCCTGAACTTTGCTGAATTTACTGAGCTTTAGGCGGTTTGGCAAAAGTCATTGAGAGGGATATAGTAGACCAAGTTTCCCCCTGATCCTTGAGTCCACCGCAACGGTTGCCGGGAAGTGAAGGGGGAAAGCGCTCGGGGGGTATTCCTCAGGGCTTTGCGGGATACCGCCTTCCTGCTCAGAGATAGGCAGGATGCGATCGCTTCTTTCCTGAACCATGTTCGGGAGAGTTCAGTGTGAATGTATCAGAGCCCTTGTGGCTGTTTGGATCGGCTGGGCGGAGGGGAGCGCTGCCTGGGCGAGGGACATGGCGCCGGCTGCCCCTGGAGTCTCCTCTCCCCCTACTTTGCCCATCCCTTGGGAATGGGTGTACGACTTGCAGGAGCAAGCCCGGCAGCGGCAATGCACATTGGTTGGCCTGTTGCGCAGCGATCCCTTGCCGGCGCCGGATCCCCAGTGGCAGGTGTACACACGGCTAGATTTGGTGGCCACGCCTCAGGCTGGTCGGTTGACCAGTGTGTTGTTTGCCGAGAACACCCGTACTCGGGCCTTGCAGGTTATCTATCAAGCCTCAGGGTCGGTGTACGACCCCGTTGAGGCATTGGATTTTGCCATGATCCTGCCTCTAGCCTGGCAGGGGAACACTTTGCTGGCGCGGGAGTACGAAGGCTGGTTCCAGACCGATTTGAGCTGGGATCGGGCGGTGGTCTGGCCTTTGCCCACTGGCTCGACAGGGATCCCACCGGTGCAAATCTGGGATCCGCCGCCGGCGCTGGGGTATGCGCAGCTGCTGGGCTGGGATCCCCAGGCCCGAGAGCGGGTGCTGTTTGCGGTGGCCGATAGCCTTGGAGAGATGCCCCGCTTGGTGAGCGTGGGCCCAGACCGCCAGGTGTTGCTGCGAGCGCCTGCCGTTGCCCTTTCCCCAACTCCCTCTTCTCTACAGGGGTGGCAGGAGATCCGGCCCAAGGGGGGAGAGCCTCTCTGCCACCAAAGCCGTTTTGGGCTGGAGCAGGGAGGGGAAAATGAAAAATTAAACTGAGATGCAGAAGCCTGTGGGAGCATGCCTCTAACCCCCAAAACCCTGAACTTTGCTGAATTTACTGAGCTTTAGGCGGTTTGGCAAAAGTCATTGAGAGGGATATAGTAGA
>NZ_JBSSBO010000029.1:0-38797 GCF_054058915.1 Thermostichus sp. MS-CIW-41 | reverse complement strand
TACAACTCTTTGCCGCAAATCCAAAGAATGAGTCGGCATTCCTTTCTCTCCTTCCTCTTGAATACCTGTACCCTATTTTAAATTAAAAGGCTGTAGGGATCGCTAAGGCTAAAACACAGCACCGGATCGGGGATGTCATATTGACCGTCTTCGCCCATTAGGAAATCCCGTTCAATCACAGGATCGGTAACATCCATGCAGTATTTTACTCCCTTGTATACAAACTCGCCGCGTACTCTACGCTTAGAATTCGGGTATCCTGGTGCCTTGTAACCAACCAACAGACGCAAATGCTCGACCGGTACAAGGTAAAGAGAAACTCCGCTTTCTCGCCCGACACTTAACCGGTTGTTCCACCCAGCATAGCTGCTCTCGCCAGTGCCCCAGAGATTCTCAGGGTTGTCTAGCCAACTGTTGATATCCTCCCAAGGCAGGTGGCCAACTTTTTTCCAGCGGTGCTTTGGATTGATAACGTGGTTCTCCCTCTGGTGAGGTAGTGGCTGAGGTGTATCACAAGAGACACAGAGAATATCAAGAAGTTCTGGGTCGCCACCGCTTAGGAAGGCTCGTGGATGTAGTTGTCAAACACGGCAAAATTGCTCAGGGCAGGATCCGGCTTGAGGCTGGATCCCATCAAGAAGCTGACCTTAGGATAGTCTTTGGCCACCTCCCGCGCTTCCCGCTCCACCCCAAAGACCTCACCCACCAGCAGTTGGACGCCGCTCTCGGCATACTGACGCAGCACCCGTGGGTAGTCGGTGTTGGAAACTGACTCCGACCAGGTATAGTCAATATCCCCCCGCTCCTGGGCGGTCATCAAGGCTTTATGGATCCGGCTCACCCACTGCTGCTCAATGGGAACCGTATAAACCCCGGCCACCTTCAGCTTGGTTCCTTGAGCCACCGCGGCATCGCGAACCAACCAGCGGCTCCCCATCAGGCCAGCCACAAAAGCCCCAGAACGCAGGCAGAAGTCCCGCCGGGAGAGTTCTAAACGTGCCATAGTCGCTTCTGTTGAGGTTAGTTCGAGATCGGGTTACTGCTCGGCTTATCGTAAAGGGGAGATCCCTGAAAATATGTATCCTGAAATACAATTTTTTGAGAAGGAGCTTGTTTGTAATGGACAACGAAGTTTCGCTGACGGTTGGAATGGATGTAAGGGCCAAGTCCTCTCAAATCAGCTCTCGATAGATTATCCCTCTGACTACTTGGCTGATATCTTGCACAACCGGATGCTGTTGGGGACTACAGCCCTCTTTTATAAAGTGAGCAATAACCCAATCAACTGGTTTCCTAAATTCGGGCTTTGAGGTAATTTAAGACATCTTTATCTGATTTGGCCTATCATTCAGTCAACTGTAGTTGCTTCTTTCCATCCTAAGTTCAAACAAATAGCCACAACATATGGATCTCATTTTGCGCCGGGCCAATTTGCCGGATGGCCGCAAGGGAATCGATATCGGTATCCAGGGGGATCGCATTGTGGCTCTGGAAAGCAACTTACAAGCCACTGCCCCCCAAGAAATTGATGTCAGCAACCGCTTGGTGTCGCCCCCCTTCGTGGATGCCCACTTTCACATGGATGCCACCCTCACCTATGGGATCCCGCGCGTCAACCAGTCGGGCACCTTGCTAGAAGGGATCGCCCTCTGGGGGGAGTTGAAGCCGCTGTTGACCCCCGAGGCGGTGATGGAGCGGGCCTTGACCTATTGCGACTGGGCAGTGGCGCGTGGGATCCTGGCCATCCGCACTCATGTGGATGTGTGCGATCCCAACCTGTTGGCGGTGCGGGCGCTGCTGGAAGTCAAGCAAAAAGTGGCTCCCTACTTGGATTTGCAACTGGTGGCCTTTCCTCAGGATGGCTACTATCGCTCGCCAGGGGCGGTGCAGCTTCTGGAGAAGGCTCTGGATTTGGGGGTGGAGGTGGTGGGCGGGATCCCCCACTTCGAGCGGACGATGGCCGAGGGAGCAGCTTCGGTGCGGGCCCTATGTGAAATTGCAGCAGCGCGGGGTCTGCGGGTGGATCTGCACTGCGACGAGACCGACGATCCGCTTTCGCGCCATGTGGAAACCCTGGCCTACGAAACGCTGCGGCTGGGCTTGCAGGGGCGGGTAGCCGGATCCCACCTGACTTCCATGCACTCGATGGACAACGCCTACGTCAGCAAACTGATCCCCCTGATGGCCGAGGCAGAGTTGGGGGTGATCGCCAACCCGCTGGTCAATATGGTTCTTCAAGGTCGCCACGATACCTACCCCAAGCGGCGGGGGCTAACCCGAGTGCCTGAGCTGATGGCTGCAGGCTTGACGGTAGCCTTTGGCCATGACTGTGTGATGGATCCCTGGTACCCTTTGGGCAGCGGCAACATGCTGGAGGTGGCCCACATGGGGATCCACGCCGCCCAACTGACCGGCTATGAGCAGATGCGCCAGTGTTTTTTGGCGGTTACGGAAAACCCGGCCCGCATTCTGGGGTTGGAAGGCTACGGCCTGAAACCCGGCTGCTATGCCGATTTGGTGGTGCTCCAGGCTGCTGATGCCGTCGAAGCCATCCGCTTGAAACCGGCTTGTTTGTATGTCTTCCGGCGGGGACGGCTGATCGCCCAAACGCCACCTGTGGTTGCCCAACTCCATCTGCCTGAGCGCCCCACCCAGGTGGAGTTCACCCGCCAGCTTTAGACGTTAACGACGCACGGTGCCGCTGAAGCCGCTGGCTTTGAATTGCTCCAGGGTGAGGGGCAGGGGGCTGGTTATGGGCACCGAGATGCGAATTGAAAAAGGGCTCTCGCCGGGAGGAACTTCTGCAATGGCCCCCAGGCGGGTACGCTCCGGCAGAACCTCGTTGCCGTTGGCATCGTAAAGCCGACCGAAGACATCCGCGTTCAGCAGGGTATTTTTGGAGCGGTTGACCACTGTGCCTTCGACGAACAGGCACCTGGCCGGTATGGGGTTGCCGTTGCTGGTCACCAGGTTGGTGTATTCGGGGGTATCGGGACAGGGGGTGACGTGGAGATCCTTCAGTTGCAGGGGGATCGCCCCAAAGCCCATCAAGAGCACCGCCAATGCCACACAGCCAAAGCTCATGCAGACAAGACGCAGCTTTTGGGTTAGCCACTGCGCCGGCTTCCAAACTTGGCTCATCGTTTTTCCTCCAAGGCCCACCCTCTTTAGTCTAGGGGATCCCCGTCTCGTAGAACCTCTCCTCGGTTTGGATCCCATCCAGGCGCTGATCCCAAGGATCCTGAGGCAGGGGCTGCTCCAGCAAGCAGGCTTGGGGGAGGATGCCCCACTTGGGCACACTGGGATCCGGCAAAGCGGCCAAAAAGCGGTCGTAATAGCCGCCGCCATAGCCCAAACGCCTTCCCCAACGATCGCAGGCCAGGGCGGGCACCAGGATCAAATCCGCCTTGCCAGGGTCGATAACTGTGCTGCCGGGAGAAGGCTCCAGCAAGCCCCAGCAGTTGGGGACAAGCTCAGCCGGCTGGTAGCGGTGCCACTGCATTTGCCGCCGCGGCAGACAACGGGGGATCCCCCACTGCTTCTCTGGAAAAAGGGCAAACAGGGATCCCAAGTCCACCTCGGAGCCGAAGGCCACATAGGCCAGGATGGTTTTGGCGGCCAAAAGTTGGGGGCAAGAGGCCAAATGAGCCACGATCTTCTGGCTGATAAGGGATCTGTCCAACCTCTGCCGTAGCTGGCGAAAGTGCTGGCGCAGGCGAGCTTTTTCTAGGGCAGGATCTGCTGCCAGAGAACTGGGCCGCCAAGAAGAAGACAGTTCCGGGGAAGGGAGTTCCTGCACAAGCCCAATGCCGCTTGGATATTCGGTCTCTGCAAGATCTGAATCTACTGGATGGCCAGGAGCTCCACTTCAAAATCCAAGGTGGCGTTGGGGGGGATCACCCCGCCTGCCCCGCGGCTGCCATAGGCCAACTCCGGCGGAATGCGCAAGTACCGCTTGCCCCCCACCCGCATGGTGGCCAGCCCTTCCTCCCAGCCACGGATCACCTGCCCTACTCCGTAGGTGAAGACAAAAGGCTGATTGCGCTTGTAGGAGCTATCGAAGATGGTGCCATCCTGTAGCTTGCCCACGTAGTTGACCACCACCGTTTGCCCCGGCTGAGGGGAAGGCCCACTGCCTTGAGCAATATCGTAGTATTGCAATCCCGACTCGGTGGTGATGAAGTCCTTGGCTGGGGATTGCACGCTCACCACCGGATTGTCCTTGGCCCGCGATAGAGCTATGGCCGGCTGGCCGCCCCACACCCCGAGCCACAGCAAACACAGCACCAGCAGCAGCACCCGTTTCATCGTTGGCATCCCCCCACCGCCGACTTTTGGCTTTCCTTTAACAATCTTAGGGGATCCCGTCAGCCTTTCAGTTCGGCAAATTCGATGATCTGACCCTGGTGATCCCGCACCCAAAAGACGAAGGGCTTCTCGGAGCGAATGCTGTTGCGGATCCCTTGTTTGTTGATTCGCTTCAGAAGGGCCTTAAGGGACTCCCGCTCATAGCTGACATGGCGATAGCGAACGCCGCTGCTGCGGCCCGCTGCCGGTACAGTCCCGTAAGCAGAAGCAGATGAGGAGCTAGGCCTAGAGGCGTTGCCGTAGGAACCGGACCCCGCATAGGGATCTGTAGAGCCAGGGATCACGTGCAATTGAACATTGTCGGAGAGTTGGTACCAAAGTCCGGGGGTATCCAATTGGGTGGGCCCAGAGGTGGGACGGGCTTTGGCATCGAAGCGGGGACTGAGGCCAATATCCCCTGGAAAGTAAGCGGATCCTAGGCTGTAGCCGACCATGCTCTGCTCGTAGCCGTAGTAGTACTGCAGGGGCAGCTCCGCTTCCGGCAGTTTCAACACCTTCTCGTAAAACCCTCTGGCCTGCTCCAAGTCCGGCACGATGATGGTGTGGACGCGGGGAGCGCCACTTAAAAATGTCCACATGGCCCCCCCATAGGCCGATAGCAGCAAAAACATCAGCCCCTTCGTGGAGAGCAAAACCTCCAGGGGGATCAGGGGCAGCATCAGTCCAGGTGGGATGACCATCGGCACTTGTCCCTTCGCGGGTGGCTCTATGTCCAGTATAGGATCCGGGGAGAATCCTGGCCTTGGCCCACGCTCGATGAAGCTTGCTCTGTTTGCCCCCAGCCCGCGCGCCCGCCGGTTGGCCGACTCCCTGATCCCCCTCCTAGGCAAGGAGGTCATCTGCTGGAGCAAAGCTGAACCGCAGGAGCTGCCCTCCCCCTGGCAAGCCTACGGGGATCCCAAGGATCCCACAGCGCCAGGCTCCCTAGCAGAAGCCGTTGCCCAAACCTGGCCCCAGGTGCAGGGCTGTCTCTTCATCTTGGCCGCAGGGTCGGTGGTGCGGCTCATTGCCCCCCTCTTGCAGGACAAGCAGCGGGATCCAGCGGTGGTGGTGGTGGACGAAGCCGGTCGCTGGGCCATTAGCCTGTGCGGGGGACATGTGGGGGGAGCAGACGCCCTGGCCCGACAGGTGGCTGCTGCTTTGGGGGCCCAGCCGGTTCTCACCTCTGCTTCCGAGGGGCTGGGGATCCCGCCTTTGGATTTGCTGGGGGATCCCTACGGCTGGCGGCGGGGCCAAGGGGATTGGAATGAGGTGGCCGCTGCCTTGGCTCGTGGGGAGCCCGTGGCCGTTCACCAAACCTGTGGCACGCAACTTTGGCGGCGGGCTTGGCCGGCAGAGTATCCCCTGGTGGCTGCCTCCCCTCCCCATCCTGTGGCCCACATTTGGATTGGGGAATACCTCTCCCCTGCCACGGGGATCCCAACCGTGCACTGGCATCCGCGGGTGCTCTGGGTGGGGGTGGGCTGCGAGCGGGGCACTACCCGCGTTTGGCTAGAGGGATCCCTGCGCCGCCTGCTGCAGGCCCATGGGCTGGCTTTTGAGGCCATTGCCGGCTTGGCCACCTTGGAGCTGAAGCAAAACGAGCCAGGTCTTCTGGAGCTGGCCCAAGCCTATGGCTGGCCCATTGAGTTTTTCTCGGCAGAGGCCTTGGCCGGGATCCCGGTTCCCCACCCTTCGGAGGCGGTGCGGCAGGCGGTGGGCACCCCCTCGGTAGCGGAGGCGGCTGCCCTCTTGGCAGCTCAGACTTGTCAGACTTGGGGAAGAGGTGACAAGGTTCCTGAGAGGCCATCCTGTGTTGCGGAGAAGGTAGAGCCCTTTGGGGGAGCAACCCTCCTCTGCCCCAAGCAGGTCTTCACCTCGAAAACCGAAGGGGCCTGTACCCTGGCCATTGCCCGCGCTGCCCGGGAATATTCCCCTCGCAGCGGCCACCTCTGGCTCATCGGCACCGGCCCTGGGGATCTGGGTCAATTGACTTTGGCTGCCCGTATGGCTTTAACTCAGGCCGATGTGGTTGTTGGCTACCAGCTTTATCTGGATCTGGTGGATCCCCTTTTGCACCCCGGCCAAATCCGGGAGGCCTCTCCCATTACCCAAGAGCTGCAGCGGGCCAAACAGGCCATCGCTTGGGCGCAGCAGGGGCTGAAGGTGGCGGTGATTTCTTCGGGGGATGCGGGCATTTACGGCATGGCGGGGCTAGTGTTGGAGTGCTTGGTCCGCTCTGGCTGGGATGGGATCCGCCCTTCTCTGGAGGTGCTGCCGGGGATCTCTGCCTTCCAGGCGGCTGCTGCCCGGCTGGGGGCTCCGCTCATGCACGACTTCTGCGCCATTTCCCTCTCGGATCTGCTTACCCCTTGGCCGGTGATCGAAAAACGCCTGCAGGCGGCTGCCCAGGCGGACTTTGTGGTGGCCCTCTACAACCCCCGCTCCCGGCAGCGGGTGGATCCCTTCCTCAAGGCTCTACAGATCTTTTTGCAGGCCCGGCCCGCCCATACCCCTGTGGCTTTGGCCCGCAACCTCTACCGCCCTGGCGAAACTCTCCGCCTTACCACCCTGGGGGAGCTGGATCCAGAGGAGGTGGACATGCTTACCCTGGTCTTTATCGGCAACTCCCAGACCTTTCGCCATGGGGAGCGGCTGATTACCCCGCGGGGCTACCGCTTGGGCGAGCCCACCTGACTCCTGGGCTCCAGACTCAAAACACCCTCAGATGCCGGGGATCCAACTGTAGCCACCAGGGGGATCCCCAAGTCTCCACCTCGCGCCAGCGCTCCCGCCACACCTCAGCTTGCAGGTGATAGTCCTGGCGGTGGGCAGGAGGACCGCCCAGCCTGAAGAAGAGAGTCAGTCGGTGGGGGGTCTCGCTCCACTTCACCAGCCAAGCCGGAAACGTGTTGGGCAGCTTCCCGTCGGGCCTGAAGGTGAGGTGGTGGGCGCGGATGGCGATGTATTCTCCCGCTGGGGATCCCTGTACCTGCAGCTCACAGCCCCAATCCAAGGCCAGCACCCGTTGAGGGCCCAGGAGCTTGGCCCGCGAGATGTTTTTGCAACCCGTCAGTTGCGCCACACTAAGGCAGGGGGGAGCCTCAAATAGCTGACGCTTGTCCCCCTGGGCAATGATTCGCCCCTGCTCCATTACAGCCAGATCCCCGCAGAGGCGGAAGGCTTCCTCAATGTTGTGGGTTACCAAAAGCGTGACTCCCTTGTAGCCCGCTAGGATTTCCCCCATCTCCTGCTCCAGTTGGCTGCGCAGGTGGGCATCCAAAGCAGAAAAAGGCTCATCCAGCAGCAAGATCTCCGGCTCAGAAGCCAAGGCTCGCGCCAGGGCCACCCGCTGCTGCTGTCCTCCGGAGAGCTCCGTGGGATAGCGGTTTTCCCAGCCCTTCAGCTTGACCAACCGCAGCTGGGCCTGGATCCGCTCTTGTTTTTCCGCTTCGCTCAAGCCCGCAGGGATCCCAAAAGCGATGTTCTGGGCGACGGTGAGGTGGGGAAACAGAGCGTAGTTCTGGAAGATCACCCCTACCCGTCGCTGAGCGGGGGGCAGCCGGATCCCCTGTTCGGCGTCAAACAACGCCCGCTCGTTGAGCAAAATGCGCCCACCATCCGGGGTTTCGATCCCGGCAATGCAGCGCAAAAGTAGGCTTTTGCCGGATCCAGAGGCCCCCAGCAGTCCTAATGGCCGCCCGTCGCAGCTCAGTTGCGCCTGCAGCTCAAATTGGGGCAGCTTCTTGTAGATGTCTACCCAGAGGCGGGGGGCCGGAGTTGAGAAATCCAGATCCCTTCTGGCCAGAACCCGCAGGGGGCGAGGGGGAAGCTGCTGCAGAGGCTGTCGCTGAAACCAAAGGTTAACTGCCGTCATCACCCCCAAGGACAACATCAAGACCAAGGCCGAGCTGATGGCCGCCCCCCGCATATCCCCCGCCTGAACGGCAAAGAAGATGGCCATGGACAGGGTTTGCGTGCGGCCCGGGATATTGCCTGCCAGCATCAAGGTGGCGCCGAACTCCCCCAGAGCGCGAGCAAAACTGAGGGTAACCCCCGCCAGGATCCCTGGTAAGGCCAAAGGGATCAGCACCCGCGTAAAAATCTTGGCCCTACTTGCTCCCAGGGTGCGGGCTGCCGCCACCAGCGTCGGGTCGATCTGCTGGAAAGCTCCCAAGGCCGTGCGGTACATCAGGGGCAGGGCCACCACCACTGCCGTGATCACCCCGGCATACCAGGTGAAGATGACCGATAGGTTCAGCGAGGCCAAAAGTTGTCCCAGAAGGGTTCGCCGACCAAATAGCAGCAACAATAGGAACCCCACCATGGTGGGCGGCAACACCAGCGGCGCCAATAAGATGGCCTCGAGGAGAGAGCGCCACCGACCTCGGTAGTGCAACATCCCATAAGCTGCCAGCGTCCCCACCCCAAAGGTGATAGCTGTGGCTAAGCTGGCAATCCGCAACGAGATCCACAGCGGAGACAGGTCGTAGTCGCTCATCTGGGCAATTGCAGAGGGATCCCTTACAGGCGGATAAAGCCGTACTTCACAAACACCTCTGCCGCTTCCCCTGAGGTTAAAAACTCCAAGTAAGACCGTCCGGCGGGAGTATCGCGCACCAAGGCCACCGGATAGACAATCGGCGTAATGGGATCCGCCGTAGCCACTACTCGCACCCGATTTGAAAGCTGAGCATCCGAGGTAAACAGGATCCCAGCGTCAGCATTGCCCTGCTCCACCGCCGTCAAAATTTCCCGCACCGTGCTGGCAAACACCATCTTGGGCCGCAGCGTCTCAAACACCCCCGCCTCGGTGAGAATTTCCTGGGCATAGCGTCCGGCGGGCATGGCCTGCAGATCCCCAATGGACAGAACCCGGATCTCTTCCGCCACCAAGTCGGCAAAATCCTGAACCTTGGTTCTGGCATTGGCAGGCACAATTAAAGCCATGCGGTTGCTGAGAAGATCTCGCCGGGATCCCTCCACCAGCAGGTTTTGCTTGGCAAGGGCGTCCATAAAAGAGGCGGCTGCGAAAAATACCACGTCCAAAGGAGCCCCCTGCTCCACCTGTTGCTGGAGAGAGCCGGAATTGGCGAAGTTGTACTCAACCTTGATGTCGGGATAGCGGGCAGTGAACAACCGGTCGATTTCCGTTAAAGCCGGTTGCAAGCTCACCGCAGCCCCCACCAAAATGGGCTGAGATTGCGCCAAGCCGGGAGCCGACCCCCACCTCAAAGCCAGAGCGGCTAGGATCCCCAGGAATAACATTGCAGTTCTTCGTTTCATAGCCATTCTTCCTTTGACCCGTGACGACTTTCAGAACAGGAAAATCCACCAATCGCTCGGTACTTTGACCATTAGAGGTTGCAGTTTGTATCTTCAAGATACATAATCTAGACTATTGGCAGCCCTTCCTCCCCAGAGGCAACGATAAGCATCTGATAGTATTGAAACCGGTGTTGAATGACCATCCGGCAAGCTCCTCTCTTGTTCAGTTCGGTCAACACCCCTGTTGCTCTGCTTGTTCAACAAAGGAGAAGTCATGCAAATCAGCACTCGCAACTTTTTTAAAGGAACTGTAAAAAGCTTCCAGGTGGGCATGGTCAATGCCGAAATTGTTCTGGAAGTTGCACCAGGCATAGAAATAACAGCCATTATTTCTAAGCACTCTGCCGAACGGTTGGGTATAGCAGTTGGAAAAGAAGCGTATGCTGCCATTAAAGCCTCAGATGTGGTCATCGCCGTGGATTAGTGGTGGATTAGCAAATTGAGTGACTGGCCTAGACTTGCTGTTGCCTGGGATCCAAATACAGGGCTTTGATAAGGCGCTGGCGATCGTTTAGGCTGATCTGAAGCCGCCCATTCTCTACATCCCGCACCCAGCTCTGGCTGCGCCCCAGCCTCTGGGCCAATTCCCGCTGGCTGATTCCCTTTTGCTGGCGTGCCGCCGAGATATCCGCTCCACGCAAAGCTTTGCTTGAGGGGAAGTCTTTTGGGTTTTCGGGAGGGCCAGGGAGATCCGAGTCTGTTGCAACAGGCGCAGACTTTGCCCTACGCTGCCGCCGAGATCCCGATTCTCGGGTTGGGGATCTGGCTTCTTGAACTACTCGACGATGCCAGTCGGAGGGCAGATGAAATCGTTGAATGCGAGCCTGCATCAAGAGTCCCCACTTGCCCCGCGGCCCGGCAGCCGTCAGCAAGCCACCGTTGTTGGCATCTTCAATCCAAAAGTTCAATGCCTCGTCCGCATCCTCGGGCACAGCTTCCAGGCGAGCCCACAGGGGTTGAATGGAAGAAGGATAGGTGAGGGGATCGAACTCCGGCTTGAGGCCGTAGTGGTTGAGAACCTCCAGATCGCTTTCAAAGGTGCGCACCAGCCGTTTGCGTTCTTGGAGATTGAGATAAGCTTCCTGCAGTCGCTCTTCCCCGTAGGCCACTCGCATCAGGGTGGGCACCGTCAGACGCTGTTGCCGCCCCATCCTCACTTTGAACAACAGCCACAGCAGCAGGCGCATGGCTCCTTCATGGTGTTGCCAATGGCTCATCACGGCCTGCAGCAGGGATAGGGGCAGGCTGCTGTACTGATAAAAGGCTTGCCCCTGGCGGCACCCTTGTCGATTGAGAAAGTACCGTGTCCATTCGCCGGGCTGAATCGCCCAAGTCAGGCCCACCAGATGGTTGCAGCCCTGCTCATCTTTTTGAAAGTGGCGATGCATCTTGAGCAGCCTCCACAGAGGGCCAGCCGGTACCGAAAACCCCTTCACCCGCCCCTGATCCGGCCAATCGATGGAGACTTGAATCCGACAGAGCTGCTCTATCCAGGTCATGAACAGGTGGAGACGGGTCATCTTGCTCAGATCTTTACGTTTATCCCAGCCCAAATAGGACTCCAATTGTGAGTCGGTGAAAACAAAGGATTCCTTCCAGGGGCTATCCAACCCGGCGGCATAGGCAGCGAAAATAAGATGCAAACAGGCAGTTCGCACATCGATCGGAGCACTTTGTGGGATCCCGTCCAAACATAGAGTTAGGGTCAGAGATCCCTGGTTGTGGCCAACAGATTTCTGATAGCAAACCTGGTTATCTCCCTGCTTTTGCAGATTGAGAGATTGAAATTGAGATAGGAAATTGCAAGCTTCCCAGACCACAATTGACGAAGCAAAAGCCTGGCTATGGCCGTTCAAAAATAGAGGTGGACTGCTGCGAATGCGGGCCGTGACCGTGCGGTTGCGCCCCTTCATGGCTTCATAAGGCTGCGGGGCAGAACCGGGACACAGGCTAACGCACTGAGGTTCTGGGAAGAAACCTTCGCAGTCATTGCACAACAGAGGATTAATCCAGTATTCCCCATCCTGGACAACGATAGCTTTTGTAGGACAGCTATCTACGCAAGCGTGGCAACCGATACAATCCCCTGAGATTTGATAAGCCATAGCCCTCGAACTCCATAGCGTTTCCCTGTAGCTCTCCTTTGTTCACGCCTGCTATCGCATCTGCAAAACCCTAAACCCGGCCATGGAGACCTTCCTCGCAAAGCCGTGGCAGCCCGGCGAGAGACCTTAGTTTAAGGTCTGTTTCCTAAGCTCAATTCGTGAACTGGATTGAACGATACCTCAAAAGATCCCCGGCAGGCCAGGGAGATTTGGTCTAGGGTGAACCTTCTGGAAAGCTTTGTTTTCTCTTAACTTCTAATGTTTGCAGTGAACTTTTGAGATGGCTTTGCAGGCTACTCCTCCCCCTTGAGAGCCTTTTAGGGATCCGAACTGCAGCAAGTGTCAGGCAAAACGCTCAATAACCAAGCCGACACAAGGTCGTCCGCCCACCCAATACGTCGATTCATCGGCAAGGTTGTGGCTTGGCTCTAGATGCCAACCCAAGGGATTGGGTTCTAGCTCCAGCGCCCGCACGATTTCTTCTGGGCTGAGCCCTGTGCAGAGTTGAATGTGTTGCAACTTGGGAAATGGCTTTTCCACAAGGCTAAGCTCTTCAGCAGCTTTAAGGATGGAGCCCAGGTGTAGCAAACAGGTGTTCATAGCTTTGCTCCCAAATCAAGATAGATTATGAAGAGATGTGCTTACCTTGAGTGTCTCTCATTGCAAGTTAAAAATTGGGTAAATAGACTACATTTTAGAAGGCTCTTGGCAAATTTAAGATTGTTTTCTTATTCGGTTCTTGGGGAGGCGCTAGGGTGCAACGGGGATCCATGTAAACCCAGATGGGTTTAGCTAAATGAGCAGGAAGGGAAAGTTGGCCACTGGGTAGGAGTAGGATCCACTCAGGGTGACGTTGGATAACCTGGAGATAGGTACCTGGAGTGAGACCCATTTGCTGCAATTGGGCGCAAGCAGCTTCGGATCCGCGCAGTTGGTAGATGCGACCTTCTTCTCCAACCTTCATGAGTTGGAGAGGAGATATGGTTATTGAGATCTTAGGGACGGTGGGCGGTGCCAACATATAGGGATCCCTAATTCTAGAAAAAAATAGAAAAAAGGCTGCTTAAGCCTATCGGCGAGCAACTGGAGAGCAGCCGTCTATCAAACCAAGTAAGCTTCCTGGTGAGTGCGAATCGTACAATTGGAGCGAGGTTTAGCCACGCAGAGCAGCACAAATCCTTTGGCTATTTGTTCCTCATCCAGAAAGGTTTGCTCCGATTGATCGACTTCTCCCTCTACCACTTTGGCCACGCAAGAGGAACAACTACCGGAGCGGCAGGAAGAGGGCAAATCCACATCTTGATCCTCAGCCGCTTCTAGGATGGTCGAATCTTCATCTACTGAGATATAGGTGTCGAGCCGTCGTTTTGGGTTAACCAAGTGAACTGTGTAGGTAGCCATGATGAGATCTCCAGAGAGTTGACGAGGGGTAAACAAGAGATCTTAGGCAGGGATCCCAGGGCTGCATTCGCCCCGCTCTCCCGAAGAGCTGCAGCCGGCACAGCCGCCAACGGGATCCGGACAACCATAGTCTTGAAAGACTCGGAAGAGCTTCTCCTGCTGCGGGGTAGAAGTGAGAAAGGTTTGATACGCTTTTTCCAGCGCTTGCCGAGCTTGCTCCAATCGCTCTTCTTCGCTGCCCTGGAAGTGCTCCAGAGGAGCCAGATACTGAGCGAATTTGCGTAGGATATGCAAGCGATTTACATTGACCACCCGCGGATCGTAGGGGAGCTCGAAAAAAGCGAAATAATCCTCGGCATTGACTAGGGCTTGGAAGTCTTTCCAACGGCGGTTGCGGTTCCAACTCATCGGCAGGTCTCCAGGGTTTTCAAGCGTTGTCTGAGGGTGTGCAGCCGGGCAAACAGGGCATAGGTGCGGGCTGCCAAGTCGGGGAGTCGCTCGAACCCGTCGGGTAGCCCCTCGGCCAGATCGTGCAGATCCATTTTCAGTTGGCCTGCTTTGCTGTTTAGGCGCTTGATCTCGCTGCGGAGCTGGTCGGCAGAGAGGTGTTCGAAGGGCTCGAAAGCCAGGTCGTTCACAACATTCTCAACGTCACTCTCATTCAACATGGGCAAGGCACTCCTGATGGCTAAAGAAATTGCTGCACAGACAAAAGGGGAGGCAGGCGGCTACAGCCGGCCCACCTCGGGGTAGGTTCGGGCCAGTTGGATCCCTTTGTCGATAAGGGCAGTGGCTTTTTCGCTGAGCTGTTCGAGGGAGTCAAAGCCAAAGCGATGGGCATCCCGCAGGGTGTTGACCACCAACAACAACCGCCCTGAGAAGACCAGCACCCAACCAAAGCCTTCGCTGTTGAGATCCAGCACCACCTGAGCTAGGAGGCCCGTTTCCTTTTCAATCAGGGCGGCAATGGCGCGGTAGTAGATGAGGATGCGGCTCCGCACTGCCGGATCCACCTCCCCTTCCAGGGATATTTGGCGCTTCTGGGCTTTGGTGACGACAAAGGGCTTGAGCAGCAACTCATCCCTCCAGGTGCGGTAGGTGCCGTAGGGATCCGCCGCCCGCATCTGGCGAACGATCTCCTGCAGGATGGGGCTGGTCGAGGGGGAAAGAGGGGTAACCGTCATGGCTAAACCTCCGCAGGGGAAGTAGAGGGATTTGGGGCTTCGGCTTTGCGGGCGCGCTCGGCCAAGAGCACTTTGCGCAGCCAGGGGGGAGGATTGTGCAGGGTGGTTACCAGGCGCTGCAACAAGCTCTCGATGGATTCTTCTTCCGACTGCACTTTGATGGGGGTGATGCGGCGGTTGATCAGGCGGGCGGCGGCACTGCTGCCAATGGCAGCCACGTAGATGAGGGTGACATCGGCCAAAGCCTGCAGCTTGGGCACCAGCTTGTCCTCGTTGCCATCTGCCTCCAAGTTGCCCCCAAAGGTGAGGGTCTTACAAAATCGGTAGCCTTCGGGGGTGACTTCGTAGAGGTCGATCTGGTTGGCCCAGCCAAAGTGGGCATTGACGTGCTTGCCGTCGCGGGTTGTAAAGGCCACTTGCATAGGCGTTCTCCTTAGAACCGTGAACTTGAGGGTTTAGGGGAGCTAGGGGGATCTAGCTCGAAGCTCTGGATCCCTTAGAATCCATGCCCAGAAACCTGGGGTGGGCTGGGGTGACGGGCTTCCTCCTGCTCCATCAGCAGGTTGCCGACAGCAAACAGTTGGGATAGGGTGCCGCGATAGCCCACCTGACAGAGGTGGTTGGCCCCCAGCCGGTCGAAGATGGGGATCCCCATCCGATGCACCGGGATCCCCAGCCGCTTGCCCAGGCGCGCCACGTGGGAGTTGCCCACCAGCAGGTCAGCCCCGGGTGCTAGCTCCTCCAGATCCCCCAGATCTCCCACCCGCACTGCCTCAATGGGAAGGGTGGTCAAGTGGGGATCCGGTGTGGGACTGATGGCCGCCTGGATCTGACAGCCCATATCCAGCAGCCAGTCCACCCACCCCCAGAGCAGATCGGCTTCTAGGGCCAAGGCAATCCGCTGGTTGCCGAAGAAAAAGTGGCAATCCAGGAGGGCATCTTGAACCTGGCTGCGCTGGCGGCGGTAGCGAGAGGGCACCGGCTGCTGGCTGTGATCGGCCAAGGTTGCCAAAAAGGGATCCACAGCCTTGAGACCGGTCAGGTGGGGGAAAACCCGATAGGGGGTGCCAAAGCGCTGGGCCAGGATCTGAGCGGCAGGGCGCATGCTCTCGCCGACAGCTATGGTGAGGCCGGAACGCCCGAGCTGGCGCAATTGCTCAAGGGTGGTGCCGCCGTCTGGGGTCGCCCTAAAGCCGGTGCCCAAGTGTCCGTCCAGGGAACCCGCGGGATCCGGCACCAGGATCGGCTCTAGGCCAAAAGCCTCCGCCATTTCTTTGATCTCCTGGGCGTCGGCAGGGGTGAGGGCAGGCCCGCACAGCACCGTTACCTGGGCAGGGCGGACGGATCCCGACGGCGATTCCGGCAGGGTGCTGACCAAGCTGTGGACAGCGATGGCATAGCCGTCCTGCAGGGATCCTTTAAAGTCAGGCGTAGAGGCCAAGACGATGGGCAGATCCTGCAATTGCGGCTGGCGCCGGCGCAGCTCCCGCAGGATGCGCGGCATATCGTCCCCGCGGGTTTCCGTGAGGCCGGTGGTCAGAAGACCAATCAGCTCCGGCTGGGCCTTCTCCACCAAGGTGAGAATGGCAGCTTCGACATTCTCCTCGCCTCCCAAGATGGTGTCCACCTCGGACATGGCAGTGGTGGACATGGGAATGGCCTCGCGGAAATGGCGTACCAGCAGCGCTTTGGCAAAGGCCGTACAGCCTTGGGAACCGTGGAAGAGCGGCAGACAGCCCTTGATCCCCAGAAAGGCCAGGGCCGCCCCCAGCGGAGCGCTGAGTTTGAGGGGGTTGACGCTGAGAGGCTTGCGTTCTTGGATGAGCTGGGCCATCATCCCACCTCCTCTTCGGCTGGAGTCTCCCAGGGGGCAGGCCGTCGCAACTGCTCCCAGATGGGGCTGTGGAGGGCGGCATCGATCTCCCGCGCCAAGTTCACCAGGCCGCGATAGCCGGCATAAGCGTGGTGCCGCTCCTGGTTGATGTCCAGAAAGGGGATGCGGGCCTTGAGGGCGGTGTACTGGTTGCGTCCGCCGGCGATGAGCAAGTCCGCTTTCGTGCGCCTCACCACTTGGAGCAGCTCTTGAGGGCTGCCCTTGTCCAAGAGAATGCCATCCTGGCCGAGCAGCTCGCGGATGCGGGCTTTGTCTTCTTCGGTGCTTTTGCGGGTGCTGGTGGCCGTTACCTGCATCCCCAGATCTCGGGCAGCAGAGATGATCGACCAACTTTTCACGCCGCCGGTATAAAGGACAACTCGTTTGCCCGCCAGCCGCTGCCGGTAGGGGGCCAAAGCCGCCTCGGTGGCGCGAGTTTCCCGCTCGATGAGGGCCTCGGTACGCTCCTGCAGTTGCGGATCCTTCAGCCCTTGGGCAATGGCCCGTAGGCAGTGGTTCATCTCCTGCAGCCCGTAAAAGGAAGCCTCGATGTAGGGGATCCCGTAGCGCTCCTGCATCTTGCGGCCCACATTGAGCAGGGCTTTGGCGCAGATGAGGACGTTCAGCTTGGCCCGGTGGGCGGTACAGATCTCGCGGTAGCGGCCATCGCCGGTGATCTTGGCCAAGATGCGGATCCCCAGCTCGTCAAACAGAGGCAAGACATCCCACAGCTCGCCGGCAATGTTGTACTCGCCGATGAGGTTAATGTCGCGGCGGGTGGTGTATTCCGGGGAGGCCGTGCCGATCACATAGTCCAGCAGGGCTTCTCCGGCCAGACGGTTACCCAAGTTTTTGCTGCCCACAAAGCCGGGCGCATTCACCGGAATGACCGGGATCCCAAGCTGGCGGCTGGCCCGCTGACACACCGCCTCTACATCATCCCCAATGAGGGCAGTCACACAAGTGAGATAGACGAAAATGGCGGCAGGCTGGTATTTGGCCTGCAAGTCAAGGATGGCCTGGAACAGCTTTTCCTCCCCCCCGAAGATGATCTCGTTCTCGCTCAGATCGGTGGTGAAGCCCACCCGATAAAGCTGGGGGCCAGAAGAGAGGCTGCCCCGCGTCCCCCAAGAGTTGCCGCTGCAGGCGATTGGCCCATGTACTAGATGGGCGGCATCGGCGATCGGCACCAGGGCAATCGAGGCCCCGTCAAAGGCACAGCCTCCCTGCGCTCCTCCCGGCTTGGCTTGCTCGGCACAGACTTTGTTGCCTTTGCCGTCTTTCTTGTGGTTGTGCTCGCAGGCGGTCTCGTTGAGCAGCTCCGCCACTTTAGTCCGGCTGATCAAGGGCATGATGGGATCTCCTGAGAAGAGGGGGGCTGGGGTTGAGCCGCAGCTTCGGCCAGATAAGCCGCCGCCCGTAGCCGCAGGGCGATGATCTCCTCGTAGAGGGGGTTGATGCGACAGAGGGCCGGAATGTGGACGGTGCGGGATCCCAGTCGGATATCCCGCTCAAAGGGACAGGAAGCCGGGATCAAACGACAAATCCAACGGGCCTGCCGGGATCCGCGAATTTCAATGCTGTTGAGCCAGCGGCGCGGCCACTGCAGGGCAGATCTGAAAATTGGGTTAAAAACCAGGCCGAGCCATCCCAAAGGGTTGCCGACTCTGGGAAAGGGAAGAGAAGGGTAGGGATAAGTCATGGCTTAAACCTCCGAATGGGTAGAATTGGTAACAAGAGGAGGGGGAGCACACCATTCAAAAATCTGCTCCAGTTGCTCCAAGGAAATCAGCCCGTAATGCCAAAGAATCATGGGCAAAGGGCCCTGTTCACACCCATGCCGTTTCAGGGCGAAGGTGAGGGCGGATTCCGGGATCCCAAGCTCAACTTGCAAAAACTGCAGCAGCGGCGCCCGATCGGGGGTAAGCATGGCAGAGTCTCCCAAAACGAGGGGTGGGCGTAGATGGGCAAGCTAGGATGGGGACAAGCCCAAAACCAAGCTGTCGGCAGCCAGAAAGTGGGCCAGGTGAAAGGCCCGTTCTTCCGTCCGCAGCAAAATCTGCTCGTAGAGGTGACGGGTGGCGCGATCCCCAACACTTTCCGCCAGAGCCGCCTGGCGACGCAGCAGATCGATTAGGCTTTGCTCGGCCCGCAAATCCGCTTCCAGCATGGGCCGCACAGCCAACGCATCGTCCCCTTCTGGGCTGAAGCAGCACAGCTCCGCCAGCTTGGCAAAGCTGGAGGCCGGGATCCCACCCAGGCCGTTCAGGCGCTCCCCCACCTCATGGGCGTGGTTCTGAACTTCCTGTAGACTTTCGTTGAAAAATTGGTGAATTGAGTAGAACTCTGCTCCTTCGACAACCAGATGGTGCTTCAGATACTGCAAATACAGCCCCTGAAGACTGGCCCAAACTAGGTTGAGGCCCTCGCAGATGGGAACCGTGATCTCCCGTCCCAGATGAACGGGGTTGTCTCGGACTTGTTGGAAGGAGCGAGTTGAGGGGGATGGAGTGGTCATTGGCGCTACCAAAACGAGGTGAACAGGCGAAGCAAGAAGGCAAACGGCAGAGGTTCAGGGGTGGTCATCCCCTCCTGCAGATCTCTCAGGGGGATCCCAGGTCTGGAGAGACCAGCAGCGATCCAACCAACTCAGCCAGCCAGAGCGGTTGAGGGTGAAAAGGCGGAGCACACTGTGGACGAGGAGGGCTTCGGTGGGGGTGCGAATCATCACCCACAGTTGACCGGTCGGGGTACAGCCACAGGTCAAATCCAGCTCCTGCAGACGGTAGAGAATCCGCCAGCGATCGCAACGGGGCACCTGCAGCACTTCAGCCGTTTTCGGTGGGGGAGAAACAAGGGGGGACATAAGCTCACCGGTTGGGAAGCAGGAGGGAGTCTCAGCAGAGGGGCAGAACCGTTGGGTTTCTGTTCCCCCGCTTATATCCCCCGCTTATAGCAAGCGGCTGCAGGGGCTCAGGCTTGGCAGCGGGCGATCAGGATTGATTGAGTTATTGCCGATGTACTCAAACCCTGGAAGCTTGGCCCAGAGGGCAAAAAAAGTTTTTCTGAGGGCAGGGGGTTGAGTCTTTTGCCCGCAGGGATCCGGTATTTTTGGGGAAGGGTATGGGTATTTGAGCGAGTACATCCCCCCTGTCACAACAAGAAAGTCCGACGGCCTGCCGCCGCAATAGTCTTCACTTCCTTGGCGAGGACTTTGCCCCAGGGGGATCTTTCCTCAAACTCAAACGGCTATTTTCAATACACTTTTGGGCTGATACGATATTAAATCGTAGCAATTGATGCAAAACGCAGCCGAGGCCGCGGCGCTTGAGTGCATCTGAGCAGATTTTTAGTATTTCTTAAGCATTGCCCCAAGCCCTTGTCGAATCAGGGATTCCGGGGATCCTCCCCACAGCCGGATCCCCCGCCCCTTTGGGTCAAAATACGGCATCCCCGGCCTTGAAAAACCAGACCCTTGACCCCTAAAAAAAGTTGGATTTGGCCTGCCATCAGGCTTTGCAGGTCTTGAGTACAAAGCCAATAAACTCGATCAGTTCTACCGGGCTGAGTGCAACGGAGCGGGCAGAGGGCGGTTGATATAACCGCCAGTAACGTTCTATCCCCTGGTTGACCCCACTATGCCGCCCCTTTCAACTCCGCCCCGCCAGGGATCCCCTTCCCCATCGGCCTGCGCTTGCAGCAGCAGCCCCCGCCAGGCTCTCCCCCCTCATCTGCAGCAACGCATCGCCACCCATCCCTGCTACAGCGAAGCAGCTCACCATCACTACGCCCGCATGCACGTGGCGGTAGCCCCCGCCTGCAACATCCAGTGCAACTACTGCAACCGCAAGTTCGACTGTGCCAACGAGAGCCGGCCCGGTGTGGTCAGCGAGCTGCTTACCCCGGCGGAAGCCGCCCACAAAGTGCTGGTGATTGCCGGCAAGATCCCGCAACTGACGGTGGTGGGCATTGCTGGGCCTGGGGATCCCTTGGCCAACCCCAAGCAAACCTTCGAAACCTTTGCCCGCATCGCCGAGAAAGCCCCGGATCTCAAGCTCTGCCTTTCCACCAACGGCCTGATGTTGCCGGACTACATCGACGAGATCAAACGGCTGAACATTGACCACGTCACCCTGACCATCAACATGGTGGATCCAGAGATCGGAGCCAAGATCTACCCCTGGATCCGCTGGCGGCGCAAGCGCATTCGAGGGGTGGAGGCAGCCCGCATCCTGCACGAACGGCAGATGGAAAGCCTGGATCTGCTGCGGGAGGCAGACATCCTCTGCAAAGTCAACTCCGTTCTCATTCCCGGCATCAACGACACCCACCTCTTGGAAGTGAACCGAGTGATCCAGGAGAAAGGGGCTTTCTTGCACAACATCATGCCCCTGATCTCGGCGCCCGAACACGGCACCTACTTCGGCCTTATCGGCCAGCGGGGCCCCACCCCTCAGGAGTTGAAAGCCCTGCAAGATCGGTGCTCCGGCAACATGCGGATGATGCGCCACTGTCGCCAGTGTCGGGCGGACGCGGTGGGCCTGCTGGGGGAAGACCGCAGCCAAGAGTTTACCAAGGAGCGCTTTATGCAGATGACCCCCGAATACGACCCCGAAAAACGCCGCCAGGTCCAGGCAAGCATTGTCCAACTGCAAGCTCAGCAGCAGTCAACCCCAACCCACTGGACAGCCGACCTGCCTCCCGACAGCCCCTCCATCCTGGTGGCCGTAGCCAGCAAAGGCGGCGGCCTGGTCAATCGCCACTTCGGCCATGCACGGGAGTTTTTGATCTACGAGGTCAACGCCCGTGGGGCGCAGTTTGTCGGCCACCGCAAGATCCCGCAGTACTGCCACGGGGGATCCGGCGAGGACAACAACCTAGAGCAAATTCTGGATCTCATCCGGGATTGCCGAGCCGTGCTGGTCTCCAAGATCGGCGATTGCCCCATGAAGCGTATTCGCGAGGCCGGCATCGAAGTGGTGGAAGACTACG
The DNA here is from genome assembly GCF_054058915.1 of Thermostichus sp. MS-CIW-41. NCBI lineage: Bacteria > Bacillati > Cyanobacteriota > Cyanophyceae > Thermostichales > Thermostichaceae > Thermostichus > Thermostichus sp. MS-CIW-41. The sequence continues at coordinate 17,567 of NZ_JBSSBO010000029.1, read as the reverse complement.
ACCTCATCGAAACGGTGGCCCTCAAGTTTTACCGCACCTGGTTGGTCAACCAGACCCTGGACAGCAAATCTTCCCGATCTTGAGACCTCATCTTTTGGAGACGCGGCCATGGCTACTGCAACTGCTCTCACCAAAGGCGGACTGCCCTGGATCCCACAGTTTATCGAAAGCCTGGATATCAGCCGCTGCCTCGGCTGTAGCCGTTGCCTCAAAGTCTGTGGCCGGGGTGTGTTTGCCCTCAGAGCCCTCAACGAAGACGGCGAGTTTGTCGACAACGAAGAGGAAGAAGAAAGTGAGCGCAAAGTGATGACCATCCTCAATGCCGCCCTCTGCATCGGCTGTCAGGCTTGCGCCCGCATTTGCCCAAAGCAGTGCCATTCCCACGCTCCGCAAGCCGTTTAACGTTGCCCAACCCCTACCTTGTATCGATTCGGAGCCTGTATGAACCCTGTGATCTACCTGGACAACAACGCCACCACCGCTGTGGATCCCCTGGTTCTGGAGGCGATGCTGCCCTATTTGCAGACCTTCTACGGTAACCCCTCCTCGATGCACAGTTTTGGCGGCCAGGTGGGGCGTGCCCTCAACCAAGCCCGCGAACAGGTGGCAGCCCTTCTGGGAGCCGACCCGACGGAGATCGTCTTCACCAGTGGCGGCACCGAAGGCAACACCACGGCCATTTATGCAGCCTTGGCAGCCCAACCCCAGAATCGCCACATCATCACCACGCAGGTAGAGCACGCCTCGGTGCTCAACGTCTGCAAGCACCTGGAAAAACAAGGCTACCGCGTCACCTACCTCTCGGTGGATGAGCAAGGCTGCCTGGACTTGCTGGAGCTGGAGGCAGCCCTGACCGGCGATACTGCCCTGGTGAGCTGCATGGCCGCCAACAACGAGACGGGCGTGCTTTTCCCCATCGAGGCGGTGGGATCCCTGGCCCGCAGCTACGGGGCTGTTGTCCATGTGGACGCAGTGCAGGCGGTGGGCAAAATCCCCCTCGATCTGCAGCGCCTGCCGGTGGATCTCCTCACCCTTTCCGGGCACAAGCTGCATGCCCCCAAGGGGATCGGCGCTCTCTATGTGCGGCGGGGCTTGCGCTTCCGTTCTCTGTTGCTGGGAGGGCATCAGGAGCGAGGCCGCCGCGCCGGGACGGAAAATGTGCCGGGCATCATCGCCCTGGGCAAAGCGGCTGAGCTGGCCCAAGCCCACCTCGGGGATCCCCAGGAGCGGCTGCTGCGGGATCGCTTGGAGCAGGGCTTGCTACAGCGGATCCCGGATGTCCAGGTTAACGGCCACCCCACTCAGCGGCTGCCCAACACCACCAACTTGGGCTTCAAGTTCGTGGAAGGGGAAGCGATCCTCTTCTGGCTGAACAAATACGGCATCTGCGCCTCCTCCGGCTCCGCCTGCACTTCCGGATCCCTGGAACCCTCCCATGTGCTGCGGGCCATGCGCCTGCCCTACACCGTTTTGCACGGCTCGATCCGCTTCAGCCTCTCCCGCTTTACCCAGCCGGCAGAGGTGGAGCGGGTGCTGGAGGTTTTGCCGGGGATCATCGAGCATTTGCGGGCCATCTCCCCCTTCAGCCACGAGGCGGAAGACTGGCTGCAACAGCAGGAGCGGGAACTGGCTCACCGCTGACCCCCCTCAAACTCATCTTCCCTCGACCGTTCGCATCCTCAACTCAGGATCCAGCCATGTGGGACTACAGCGAAAAAGTTTTGGAACTCTTCTACCACCCCAAAAACCAAGGGGCAATGGATCCCAGCTCCGAGCCTGGTGTTCGGGTGGTGGTGGGAGAAGTGGGCAGCATCACCTGTGGCGATGCCCTGCGGCTCTACTTAAAGGTGGACGAGGCCAGCGAGCGCATCTTGGCTGCCAGCTTCCAAACCTTCGGCTGCACCAGCGCCATTGCCTCTTCCTCGGCCCTGACGGAGCTAATCACCGGCCTCACCCTGGATGAAGCCCTGCGGATCGACAACCGCCAAATCGCTGACTACCTAGGCGGCCTGCCCCCCGCCAAGATGCACTGCTCGGTGATGGGGCAAGAGGCTCTGGAGGCAGCCATCTACAGCTATCGCGGCCTTCCTCTGCCTGACCACACGGATGATGACAGCGCTTTGGTCTGCTCCTGCTTTGGCGTCAGCGAGCAAAAGATCCGCCGCTTGATCCGGGAAAACCGCCTCACCTCCGTTGAGGAAGTAACAGCCTACAGCAAAGCGGGCGGCGGTTGTGGCTCCTGCCTGGCCCAGATTGAAGACCTGATTGCCGCCGTTCTGGCCGAGACCGACACGATCCCTTCAGAAGATTCAAGAAATTCAAAAGGGAACTCCCAAAACCAGACAGAGCCCTCTCCTGCTGCTCCCCCTCCTGTCTCGGCAACAGCGACACCCCCTCCCCTCACCACCTTGCAAAAGATCGCCCGCATTCAGGCCGTCCTAGACGAGGAAGTTCGCCCGCTGCTGTTGGCCGATGGCGGCGATGTGGAGCTTTACGACCTGGAAGGGGATCAGGTGTGGGTGCACCTCAAGGGATCCTGCGCCGCCTGCCCCAGCCAGCAAAACACGCTGCGGTTGCTCATCGAAACCCGCCTGCAAGAACAGGTGTGGCCCACGTTAACCGTGCATGCCCTCTAGTTCCCCATTCTCGATAAGCCTGAGAGCCCTATGATCTGCCCCACTGTTACTCCCCGTCGCTTCCCCCATCTCCTGCCTCGATTCGGGAGAGCCCCACCGCTTGACCGGTTTGCTTCCAGATCCTGCCCAGGATCCAAGGCTGCCTTCCCGCGAGCTGAAATCCTTTGCAGTAAGGATCCCGTCTCGCTAATGCGACCAGTTGCGCCCATTGGCAAGAGATTTCTAACCCTTAAGTCGCCCTCAAGTTTTTCCTCAAGTCTTCATTAGGAGAACTGAACCATGAGACAAATTGCATTCTACGGCAAAGGCGGTATCGGCAAATCCACCACCTGTCAGAATACCGTTGCCGGTATGGCCGAATTGGGACAGCGGATCATGATCGTCGGCTGCGACCCGAAAGCCGATTCCACCCGCCTCATGTTGCACTGCAAAGCCCAGACCACCGTCCTTCACCTGGCGGCTGAGCGGGGATCCGTAGAAGACGTGGAGCTGGAAGAGGTGGTGCTCACCGGCTACCGAGGGGTGCGCTGTGTGGAGTCTGGTGGCCCCGAGCCTGGTGTTGGCTGTGCCGGACGAGGCATCATCACCGCCATCAATTTCTTGGAAGAAAACGGTGCCTACGAGGATCTGGACTTTGTCTGCTACGACGTGCTGGGGGACGTGGTCTGCGGCGGTTTTGCCATGCCCATTCGGGAGGGCAAGGCCCAAGAGATCTACATTGTTTGCTCTGGCGAAATGATGGCCATGTATGCGGCCAACAACATCGCCCGCGGCGTGCTGAAATACGCCTACTCTGGCGGCGTGCGCTTGGGTGGCTTGATCTGCAACAGCCGCAAAGTGGATCGCGAGATCGAGCTGATCGAGGCTCTGGCCGAAAAGCTCAACACCAAAATGCTGCATTTCATCCCCCGCGACAATGTGGTTCAGCACGCAGAATTGCGCCGCATGACGGTGATCGAGTACTCCCCCGACTGCAACCAAGCTGACGAGTATCGGGCCTTGGCCAAAAAGATCATCAACAACACGGATCTGAGGATCCCCACCCCCATCTCTATGGATGAGCTGGAGCAGTTGTTGATAGAGTTCGGCGTTTTGGACGACGACCAGAAAATCGCCCACCTCATCGGCAAAACCGAAAAAGAGTTGGCCCCTGTCTGATCCCCGAAAAGACGGGCTGGGGGTAGCTGGTTTCCTCCCTCAGCCCCCCTTCGCACTGTGGCTTTTATCCATGACACCCAATAGCTGAGGTTCTCATGACTACTCTGAAAAGTACCCTCAAAGAGGAAACCCGGAAAATCGTAACGGAGGTTCTGGAAACCTACCCCGAAAAAGCTCAGAAAAAGAGAGCTAAGCACCTCAACGTCTATGACGAGGGCAAAGCAGATTGCGGAGTAAAATCTAACATTAAATCCATCCCCGGCGTCATGACCACCCGCGGCTGTGCTTACGCCGGTTCCAAAGGAGTGGTGTGGGGGCCGGTCAAAGACATGATCCACCTCAGCCACGGCCCCGTGGGCTGCGGCTACTACTCCTGGTCGGGACGGCGCAATTACTACGTGGGAATCACCGGGGTGAACACCTTCGGCACCATGCAGTTCACCTCTGATTTCCAGGAGCGGGATGTGGTGTTTGGGGGGGACAAAAAACTGGCCAAACTCTTGGTGGAAGCCAGCGAACTCTTCCCCTTGGCCAAAGGCATTACCATCCAATCCGAATGCCCCGTTGGCCTAATTGGGGATGACATCGAGGCGGTGGCTAAAAAAGCGGCCAAAGAGATTGGCAAAGCGGTGGTGCCGGTGCGCTGCGAGGGCTTTCGGGGGGTTTCCCAGTCCCTGGGCCACCACATTGCTAACGATACAGTGCGGGACTGGGTTCTGCCCATTGCCGACAAGAAAGCCAAGGAGGGATCCCTCAACTTTGAGCCCGGCCCCTACGATGTGGCCCTGATTGGGGACTACAACATCGGCGGCGACGCCTGGTCTTCCCGGATTTTGCTGGAGGAGATGGGCCTGCGGGTAGTGACCCAGTTTTCCGGCGATGGCACCTGGAACGAGATGCTGCTTGCCCCTCGGGTGAAGCTGAATCTCATCCACTGCTACCGCTCCATGAACTACATCTGCCGCCACATGGAGGAAGCCTACGGGATCCCCTGGCTGGAGTTCAATTTCTTTGGCCCTACCCAAATTGCCAAGTCGCTGCGGGCCATCGCCCAGCGGTTCGACGAGACCATTCAGGCCAAGGCGGAGCAGGTGATCGCCAAGTACCAGCCCCAGAGCGAGGCCATCATTGCCAAGTACCGTCCCCGCCTGGAGGGCAAGCGGGTGATGCTGATGGTGGGCGGACTGCGACCCCGCCACGTCATCCCGGCCTTCCGGGAGCTGGGCATGGAGGTGATTGCCACCGGCTACGAATTCGGCCACGGCGACGACTACAAGCGCACCACCCAGTACATCGACGATGGCACCCTCATCTACGATGACGTGTCCGGCTACGAGTTTGAAGAATTTGCCAAGAGGTTGAAGCCAGATCTCATCGCCTCCGGCATCAAGGAGAAGTACGTCTTTCAAAAGATGGCTTTGCCCTTCCGCCAGATGCACTCTTGGGACTACTCCGGCCCCTACCACGGCTACGACGGCTTTGCCGTGTTCGCCCGCGATATGGATCTGGCCTTGAATAGCCCCACCTGGGATCTGGTCAAAGCCCCCTGGAAGTCTTAGCTTGCCGCCGGGATCCCAGACGCCAACGGCCCTTCCTTCCCCTGCCCCTCATTAGGAGACCGACCATGCCGCAAGATATCCAAGACATCAAAGATCATGCCCGCCTGTTTCAAGATCCGGAGTATCAGGCGCTTCTGCAGTGCAAGCAAACCTTTGAAGATCTCCCTTCCCCGGAAGAAGTGGCCCGGGTGGCCGAATGGACAAAATCTTGGGAATACCGGGAGAAAAACTTTCAGCGGGAAGCTTTGACGATAAACCCTGCCAAGGCTTGCCAGCCCTTAGGGGCCATCTTCGCCGCTGTCGGCTTCGAGGGAACTTTGCCCTTCGTCCATGGATCCCAGGGGTGTGTGGCCTATTTTCGCACCCATCTCACCCGCCACTTTAAGGAGCCCTTTTCGGCGGTCTCCACCTCGATGACGGAAGATGCGGCGGTGTTTGGCGGCCTCAAAAACCTAATCGAGGGACTGGAAAATGCCTACGCCCTCTACAAGCCCAAGATGATCGCCGTGTGCACCACCTGCATGGCGGAGGTGATCGGGGATGACCTGGGGGCCTTCATCACCACGGCCAGAAATGAGGGAGTGATTTCCCGCGACTTCCCGGTGCCCTATGCCCACACGCCAAGCTTTGTGGGATCCCACATCACCGGCTATGACAACATGCTCAAGGCCATTCTCAGCACCCTCACCGAGCCGGTGGGCCGCACGGGTAGCAATGGCTACATCAACGTCATCCCTGGCTTCGATACCTACATGGGCAACTTGCGGGAGATCAAGCGCATCTTCGGCTTATTCGGGATCCCGCTGACCCTGCTGGCGGACAACTCCGACTATTTGGATTCGCCCAACGACGGCACTTTCCACATGTATCCCGGAGGAACCCCTTTGGAGGCGGCTGCCCAATGCCTCAACGCCGAGGCTACTTTTTCCTTCCAGCGCTACACCACGCCCAAGACCCTGGAGTTTCTAGCAGAGGCCTCGGGTCGGCCCACCCTGACGGCGCGGCCAGTGGGTATTCGGGGCACGGATGAGTTTTTGATGCAGCTATCCCAGTTAACGGGCAAGCCCATTCCCGCCGAGCTGGAGATCGAACGGGGCCGGGCGGTGGATGCTTTCACGGACTCCCAAGCGTGGATCCACGGCAAGCGGGTAGCCCTGTATGGGGATCCGGATCTGGTGATGGGCTTGCTCAGCCTGTTGCTGGAGCTGGGAGCGGAGCCGATCCATGTGGTGGTGACCAACAGCAACGAGGAGTTCGAAGCCGAGGCGCGGGCACTGCTGGCCTCCAGTCCCTATGGGCAGGGGGCAACCGTCTGGGGGGGCAAGGATCTCTGGCATCTGCGCTCTCTGATGTTCACCGAGCCGGTGGATCTGCTGATCGGCAATTCCTACGGCAAATACCTATGGCGGGATACGGGCACACCTTTGGTGCGCATCGGCTACCCCATCTTCGACCGCCACCATCTGCATCGCTATCCCACCTATGGCTATGTGGGGGCGCTCAACCTCCTTAACTGGCTGGTCAACACCCTTCTGGATGAGGCAGATCGGCGCAGCATCATCCCCGGCAAAACCGACATCTCCTTCGACTTAATTCGTTGATGGCCAGAGCAGCGGGATCCCAAAGGCCGGACTTTGTCGGACTTTGTCAAGGATCCCCTGCTCCAAAGACTCCACCCCGCTAAGAGGAACAGCCAAGCCTTACAGGAATCTGATGAATTCTGCGGCAACTTGGTTGAGCTTTCTACCCTGGACATGATTGCCCTGACGCAACCGGGGTCCCGCTAGCGGTGCGGAGCACCATCGACGGTTACCGATTGCCTAGGCGGGCCGTAGGTCTTGGAGGATGGATCCCATGAATTCCTCTATCACCATCAACGACACCACCCTACGCGATGGGGAGCAAGCGGCAGGGGTAGCCTTCCAAATCCCCGAGAAAATCTCCATTGCTGCCCTCTTGGATGCCATTGGCGTGCCCGAGATCGAGGTGGGGATCCCGGCCATGGGCGCCGTGGAAACGGAAGCCATTCGCGCCATGCTCAGCCTGGGGCTGCGGGCTCAGCTGCTGGGCTGGAACCGGGCTGTGCCCAGCGATATCCTCGCCTCTATTCGTTGCGGCCTCAAGCGGATCCACATCTCCGTGCCGGTCTCGGATCGGCAAATGGCCGCTAAGTTCCAAGGGGATCGCCCTCGGCTGCTGCGACAGTTGCGCCAATGCGTGGAGATGGCCTTGGAGCAAGGGCTGTGGGTCTCGGTGGGGGCAGAAGATGCCAGCCGCACCCCCCTGGAGCAGGTGATCGAGCTGGCCCAAATGGCCCAAAGCTGGGGCTGTCGGCGCTTCCGCTACTGCGATACGGTGGGCGTTTTGGATCCCTTTAGCACCTACAAGCAGATTCGCCGTCTGGTGCGGGCCATCGATATCCCTGTGGAGATGCATACCCACGACGACCTGGGCATGGCCACTGCCAATGCCTTGGCCGGAATCCGCGCCGGCGCTCAGTCGGTGAACACCACCGTCAACGGCTTGGGGGAACGGGCCGGCAATGCCCCCTTGGAAGAGGTGGTGATGGCTTTGCGCTGCACCTTGGGGATCGATGTTGGGGTGGATACCCGCCGTTTGCGGGAGCTGTCTCAACAGGTGGCACGGGCCAGCGGTGCTCCCCTCCCCCCCTGGAAGGCCATCGTTGGCGACAACGCCTTTGCCCACGAGTCGGGCATTCACGCTGCAGGGGTGCTACGGGATCCCCAGACCTATGAGCCTTTCCCACCAGAAGCCGTGGGCGGCCAGCGGCGGCTGGTGTTGGGCAAACACTCCGGCAGGCATTTGCTGCTCCAGATCCTCAAGGAACACGGGATCCCTGTCGAGCAGATCCCACCTGGCCAACTGGAAAAGCTCCTGGAACAGGTGCGGCAGCACGTCACCCACTGCAAGCATCCGATCCCACCGGCGGAACTGGCCCGTTATTGCCGCGCAACGCTGACGCAATGGGCGCAACACACTCCAGAACCCATCCCAGAGGAGAGCCATCCCGATGTTGTCTAACCGCTTGTCCGGAAAGGAAACTTCCAAATCTCAGGCCATTTTGGCAGCCGTGTCTCGACGGGCGCGCCAAGTAGGCCGCAGCCTAACCCGCCAAGAGCTTTGTCAGGTGCTGGCAGAAATCACAGGAGGTACCCCATGAGCGACGAACTGGAGCTGGATCGCCCTCCCCAATTTGAGCTGGGCGACAAAGTCCGCATCCGTAAGGTCATCCGCAACGATGGCACCTTCTTCGGCCAGCCGGTGGGGAAAATCTTGGCCGTTCCGGGCGACGAAGGTTACGTGATTTCCATTGGCACCTTTCTACAACGGTTTTACGTCTATGCCGTCCACTGCTTGGCCAAAGGCTTGGTGGTGGGGTGCCGCGCCCAAGAGCTGGAACTTGTGGAGAAAGGGCTATGAAAGTCATCCTGCACGAAAGTGCCTACGGGCATTTGATGGTCTACGTTCCCAAAAAAGATCTGGAAGAGTCGGTTGTGGCCACCCGTTCAGAGGCCGGGGAAACCATTTTCACCTTGAGCAACGGTTGGGAATTGTCCATCCCGGAGCTGCCGGAGCCTTTGTCTCTGCCCAAGACGGTAGAGGCCAAACGCCTCTAGCCAACGGTTGGCTGAACAATTCAAGCAATTCTATTCCTATCGGCTCATCCTCGAAAGGGCTGAGAGAATGGGTTGAACTCAGCTCCAACAAGCTCTAGATACCCATGAAAAGGGTTGGATCCCCCATTACTTTGTATAGACAACCAGCCTATGGAGGGAGATGGCTTTTTATCCTCCTGGGGCTCCTGGTTCTTCTTTGCCTGGGAACCGTCTATTCCTGGAGCATTTTCCGCAAGCCTCTGGAAACAGAGCTGGGGATCGGGGCCAGTGAGAGCCTGCTGCCCTACACCGTTGCCCTCGTGTTTTACGCTACCCTCATGCCCATCACAGGGTTTGTCATCCCCCGCTGGGGATCCCGCCGAGTACTGGCTCTGGGGGGCAGCTTGGTGGGCCTGGGCTATGGGCTGGCCAGCTTCGCCCCCTCCATTGGGTGGATTGCCCTCTGCTATGGAGTCATTGCCGGCAGCGGTGTGGGAATAGCCTATGGAGTGCCAATGGCCGTGGCAGCCCGTTGGTTCCCGGGTCGCAAGGGATTGGCCGTGGGATCCACCATTGTCGGCTTTGGCCTATCTCCCCTGCTCACTGCTCCCCTGGCCAACTGCTTGATCGAGGCACTGGGGGTTCGGCCTACGCTGCTGATTTTGGGGATCCTCTTTGCAGCGGTGATCTTGGGGATCGCAACCCAACTGAGATTTCCTCCTCCCGATTGGATCCCTTCCCCATCTTTTCCAAGAAAATCCACGGACAGCCCAGATCACCCTCTACCGGCTTCTAGGCGCTCTCTCCCTCTGCTGAGAAACCCCTCCTTCTATGGCCTGTGGATCTGCTACGCCATCGGCACTCTGATCGGTTTAAGCGCCATTGGGATTTCCGGCCCCGTGGGGGAAGAGCTGATCGGCCTGGATCCCCCTGCGGCTGCCAACAGCGTGGCTCTCTTCGCCATTTTCAACGGGATCAGCCGTCCTCTGTTTGGCTGGTTGGCCGATCGCTTAAATCCCCATCAGGTCACTACGGGATCCTATGGGCTGATCCTGCTGGCCTGTGGGCTAATGCTCCTGCCTCCTCAGGGATCCCTTCTGGCCTACTGGGTAACTTTTTCCTTGCTTTGGTTTTGCCTGGGGGGGTGGCTGGCCATGGCTCCCGCCCTGACCCTGCGCTTGTTTGATCCCGAACGCTACGCCCAGAACTACGGCATTGTGTTTACCGCCTATGGAGTTGGGGCCTTGGTGGGAACGATGATCGCGGGGCAAATTCGCGATAGGCTGGGCAGCTATAGCTATACCTTTTATGGGATGGCCGCCTTGGCGGTGGTGGGGATCTGGGTGGCCAACGTTTTTTTGAAAGAGAAGTTGTAGGAGCTTCAAGCCAGCGGGCACAGCAGGGATCCCATCAGCAGGGGCAGCAATCCCCTACTTCATACCCTCCACTGCAGGGCTGGGTGAACCAACTTAAAGACTTGCCCCCCCCAAGGCAAGCAGTTTGGTAGAGTAGTACGGCTATTGCCGACAGATTGGGATCGTGGCGGAATGGTAGACGCTACGGACTTAAAATCCGTTGTTCCTCAAGAACGTGAGGGTTCGAGTCCCTCCGATCCCATCATCCCTTGATCCCTGTCTGTTCCAGCACATTCAGCAAGTCCGGGATCCGAACCCAGGCATCTTCTCGATCCAAATCGGGGCTGGAAAGAAGAGCCACCAAAGCCGGATCGCAAACAGGCGCCACCAAGGGGAAATACCTTAACCCTGCCACCTGAGCAATACTCCAAAAATAGGGAAGCACTGCATTGCTGGGCAAGATCTCGATGACGGTGGTGCCGGGTTGACAAAAGGCGAGGTTGGTTAGGCCCGCCCCGTGGATCCCGATCACCGCCTCTGCCCCCTGCATCAGGGCTATTTGCTCGGGAAGAGAGAGGGTTTCCATTTGCACCGGTGCAAATCCCCAAGGGTGCAAACAGGCTAGCACCTCCGCTTCGTTGATCACCCGCCGCCAGCGGGCAGACCGACGGCTGATGTAAATCCGCCGCGGCTGCAGGGGGTCGATGGAGAAACTCGGCTGGGCCAGTTGCCGCAGCACCTCCAATCCCCTAGGCGTCAAGCACCCCACCGGAGCGCCTGCTGAGGGCACGATCAGGTTTTGGGCTTGCAGATGGGATCCCCCCAACTGCTCAAAGCTGAGGATGCGCTCGGCTGGGATCCCCAAAGCAGCCAAGCTCTGCACCTGAAAGGGCTTTCTTTGATACCCGTGGATCAAGATGGGGATGTCCTTTTCCAGGGCGCCCGACCGCTGCAGGATATCGAGGGCCGGCAGAATATCCACCATCCAGTGAAAGTAATTAACTGCCCCCAAGGGCAAAAGGGCAACGGGGCCATCCAGTGGGATCGGTGGGGGGAGATGGGGCAAGCCCAGCAGGGGGTGGTGTCGCAGGTGATCTGGCCTGTAGTCCCAGTCGAGGAACTCCGGCGGCGGCAAGCTCAGGGATAGATCGGCGAGCAATTCTCCCCGGCGGGTGAGCACCCCGCTGGCAAAGCTGGCGTAGAGGTGGCGGGGATAGTGGCCCACGTGGACGGATCCTCGGGGGATCTGGGCGACAAAGGTCTCTGCCAAGGGGATGCGCTGCGGGCGCAACTTTTGCAAAATGTCGGGATCAGCCGCAGGGGGCGCTTTTAGACAGAGAACCCCCACCGGATCCAGGGGTTGGTAGTCCCCTTCGCCCGTGGCCTGATGCCACTGCCGGGTGGTGAGGTAACCCTGGGTTGGCACTGGCCAGAAGTCAGTTGTAGGGGGAGTGCTCTGGGAAAAGGAGTCTGCTGGAAGGGCAACGCCTTCTGGAGCCCAACGCTGCCGCCAAGCCGAATACAGGAAATCGGGGATCCTCGCAGATCCCTCTCCCCTGCATGCCTGCTCCAGTCCAGACCGCAGAGGGCTTTCTCTGCCACTGCCCTCGCACCACGCCTGCACCCAATTCCGTTCCGCTGCCACCGCTCGGCAAACCTTCTCCCAAGCCGCCTCAGGGTGAGCCAACCGCACTTCCGCTTCCGCCCAGTAGCTGTAGAGCTGCGCTGTCCCGGTGCCCCGCGCCTCAGCCGCCTGGAAACACCCCACAGCCTGAACTGGATCCTGCAGATCCAGCCACGCCAGGCCCATCTGTACCCAGGGATCCCCCCACTCAGGGCGCAGCCGCGCAGCCTCCTGCAGAGGGGAAATCGCCTCTCGCAAACGGCCCAGCTTCATCAGGGCCAAGCCCCAGCGCCAAAAACTCTCTGCCGCCGTCGGATCCTGCTGGCAAGCCCGCTCAAACCACTCCGCTGCCGCAGCCCACAGCCGGCTCCGCTCTTGGGTCAGGCCAATGCGGTGAGCAGCCAAAGCCTGGCCAGAAGACGGCTCCAGCCCAGAAAGCCCATCCCCCACCTCCAGAAGCTGCCGATACAGAGCTGCTGCCTGCGGCCAATGGCCCTTCTCCCACAGCCTTTCCGCCAAAGCCTGCAAGCCCCTCAGCAGGTGGTAAGCGGCCTCGGATTCGGCCACGCCCTCTGCATGCAGCATTGCCAAGCCCTCTTGCCACACCAGCTGCGCCTCCAGTTCCCGACCCAGCAGGAGATAGGCGGCTCCCAGCTCCCAATACAGCTCTGGAGAGGGGGATCCCTGCTCGAGCTGTTGCTGTAAAACCTGGGTAACGCGTTCGTAATGTCCCTGCTCCCAATCCTCAAGGAGAAAAGCGGAAGACAACAGATGGGAGGGTAGAGCTGGGTTGAGAGCCATGTCTTTGTGGATGAGAAACAGTGTTACAAACTGCAACAACCTCCCCACTCTGGGCCCGTGCCCCTAGTATTCTAGGCTTGGCTTCCCCCTCAGGGATCGGGCATCGATCCTTCTCAGCTCAGAGAGGGATGCTCCTCCAGTCGTGGGTCAGCCTCTTCACCCCCTTCGATGGCACTGTCCTCGGCCTTTGTCGGCAGTTTTTTCGATCAAAACGGAGTTTAAAAGATCGATGGGTATCAACGTATCCGCTGGCGCAGTCGTTTCCAACCCCCGTCTGTACCAAACCGTGCCTGTATCGACCATCTCCCAGGCGGAACAGCAGGATCGCTATCTGGGACGCACCGAGCTGGATCGCCTCGAGGACTTTTTCTCCAGCGGCCTGAAACGGCTAGAGATTGCCGAGGTCATTGCGGCTAATTCGGAAATCATCGTCAGCCGGGCAGCCAACCGCATCTTCACAGGGGGCTCGCCCATGGCCTATCTGGAGCGGCCAGAAGCGACCCAAGACGAGAAAGAAGCCTTCAAGCTGGGTACTGCCTTCTATGTGGAATCCACCGGCGGATTCATCGAGGCCATCCGCAACATCTTCAGCGCCAGCGGCGTGGAGATTCCCCCCAACTTCCGCCCCATCAACATCTCCCGCTACGGGGCTGCCAACATGCGCAAATCGCTGCGGGATCTGAGCTGGTTTTTGCGCTACGTCACCTACGCTTTGGTGGCCGGGGATCCCAGCATCATCGCCGTCAACACCCGCGGCCTGCGGGAGATCATCGAAAACGCCTGCTCCGCCGAGGCCACCATTGTCGCCATTCAAGAGATGAAGCGGGCAGCGGCTGGCTACTTCCGCAAAGATGCCGAAGCGGTTGCCATCATCAACCAATACTTCGATGTTTTGCTGAGCGAGTTCATCGCCCCCGCCCCTTCCGACAAGCTGCGGCAGCGCAATGCCAGCACCGCCGACGGCCTGCCCCTGCAGGGGCTGCAGCTACCCCAGGTTTACAACTTGGCTGCCGAGAAAGTTCCCGTTTTTGCCATGAAGCCGGGGCTGTCCAACGCCGAGAAAGAAGAAGTCATCAAGGCCGCCTATCGACAGGTGTTTGAGCGGGATATCCGCCGCGCCTACGGCCTCAAGCTTTCCGACCTGGAGTCGAAGGTGAAAAACGGCGAGATCTCCATGAAGGAGTTCATTCGCCGCCTGGGCAAATCGGAGCTGTATCGCAAGCAGTTCTACGAGCCTTACATCAACAGCCGCGTCGTGGAGCTGGCCTTCCGCCACTTCCTGGGGCGGGCTCCCGAAACCCGCGAGGAAGTGCAGACCTACTTCTCCATCATCTCCAGCAAGGGTCTGGCTGGCCTGGTGGACGCGCTGGTGGATAGCCGCGAGTACGGGGACTACTTCGGCGAGGAGACGGTGCCCTACCTGCGCAAGCTGGGGGTAGAAGCGCAAACCAGCGCCAACTGGGGGGCCAAATTCGACCTCTACAACTACGCTGCCCCGCGCCGCAAGGTGCCCCAGTTCATTACCCTCTTTGCCCGCTACAACCGGCCCCTGCCGGATCAGCATGCCTATGGCTCCGGCAACGACCCGCTGGAGATCCAATTTGGAGCCATCTTCCCCAAGGAAACCCGTTCCCTCAGCGCCCGCCCTGCTCCCTTCAACAAAGATGTCAAGCGCATCCTCATCCGGCGCGGCTTTGCCCTGACCAACGAGCGCACCAATCCCAGAGCAGCAGGGGATCCCGGTAGCCTTGGCCCGAAGGTTTTCAAGCTCACCCAGACTCCGGGAGATCGCAGCCGACGGCTGGGGGTGCGGGCCGGCATTGTCGGCAGCGAGGGATCCACCCAGGCGGTGATCCGCGCCTGCTACCAACAGGTATACGGCTATGTGCCCTACGAAGGCCAACGGCTGACCCGCTGGGAGATCAAGCTGGAGTCGGGGGAAATTCCTGTCAAAGAGTTTGTGCGCCAACTGGCCAAGTCGGATCTCTTCCGCAACAAGTACTGGTCCAGCTTGTATGTCTGCAAAGCCATCGAGTTCATCCACCGCAAGCTGCTGGGCCGACCCACCTACGGGCGCCAGGAGATGAACCGCCTATTTGACATCGCCTCCAAGCAAGGGTTCTACGCCGTCGTGGACGCCATCCTCGACAGCGAGGAGTACCAGCAGGTCTTCGGGGAAGATATCGTGCCCTATGAGCGCTACCTCACCCCCGGCGGTCTGGCGTTGCGGCGGATGCGGTCGGGATCCAGCGACATGGCTGTTGCAACCAAGCCCATTCGCACCGACGACGACATCCCTCTCTTTGTCAAGTTGGGTCAGCCTCGGGATATGCCTTCCGGCGAGCTGGAAATCCAGCGGCGGGCCCAGCAGGGGGTGCCCAAGGTACGCCAAGAGATCCCTGTCTTCAAGCTCACCAGCCTGGCCAACAAAGCGGAAGTCAACAACCTCATCCGCGCCGCCTACCGGCAGGTCTTCGAGCGGGATATGGACATCTACAACATCAGCGCCGAGCTCAGCTCTGCCGAGTCCAAGCTGCGCAACGGCGAGATCACCGTCAAGGAGTTCATCGAGGCCCTGGGGTGTTCCGAGCTGTACCGCTCCGAGTTCTATGCCCCCTATCCCAACACCAAGGTGATCGAGCTGGGCACCAAGCACTTCCTGGGCCGTGCGCCCCTCAACCAGCAGGAGATCCGCAAGTACAACCAGATCTTGGCCACCCAGGGGGTGAAAGCCTTTGTGCGCGCCCTGCTGAACACCCAGGAGTATCGGGATCTCTTCGGCGAGGACACGGTGCCCTATCGCCGCTTCCCCACCTTGCCGGCGGCCAACTTCCCCAACACGCAGGAGCTGTACGGTCGCCTTACCAAGCAAAACCGCGAGCTGGTGGTGCCCAGCTTCAGCCCTGTGGGCAATGACCGCAGCTAGATGGGGCTCTCAACTGCTCTCTTTCTTGTGAGAGAGGGGTCGGGGGTGAGGGGAGAGACGAGTTAGCTCCACAAAGGCAGGGGGGATTGGGCTTCATAGCCCAAATGCCGTAGCGCAGCGGGAGTGACCACTCGACCCCGGGGCGTGCGCTGCAGGTAGCCGATCTGCAGCAGATAAGGCTCATACACTTCTTCAATGGTTTGGGGATCCTCACCCGTCACCGCGGCCATCGTCTCCAAGCCCACTGGCCCTCCACCGAACTGCTCCACCAGCACCGTCAGCAGCTTGCGATCGATCCAATCCAAACCCATGGGATCCACCTGGAACAGCTCCAGAGCGGCTGCTGCCACTTCTTGGCTAATGTGGCCATCCCCTCGCACCTGGGCGTAATCTCGCACCCGCTTGAACAGGCGGTTGGCAATGCGGGGCGTGCCCCGAGAACGGCGGGCGATCTCTGCAGCCCCTTCTGGATCGGTGGAGACATTTAAGAGGCGAGCCGTGCGCAGCACGATCTGCACCAGCTCGTGAGGCTCGTAAAAGTGCAGCCGTTGCACGTGGCCAAAGCGATCCCGCAGCGGAGAAGTGAGGGCGCCAATGCGGGTTGTGGCCCCGATGAGGGTAAAGCGTTCCAAGGGCAGAGAGGTGATGCGAGCAGAGCGACCTTTGCCAATGGTGATATCAAGACGAAAATCCTCCATCGCCGGATAGAGCAATTCTTCTGTAACCTTGGGCAGGCGGTGGATCTCGTCAATAAACAACACATCCCCCCGCTTCAAGCGCACCAAATACCCGGCAATGTCGCGGGGGCTCTCCAAAGCCGGCGCGGTGGTCATGTAGAACTGGGATCCCATTTCTGCCGCCAGCACTGCTGCCACCGTGGTTTTGCCTAGACCAGGCGGGCCGTAGAACAGCAGGTGATCCAGAGGCTCTTGGCGAGCGCGGGCCGCCGCAATGGCAATGGAGAGCACTTCTTTAAGTTCCGTCTGGCCAATATATTCCGCCAGGGTGCGCGGGCGCAGGGATTCTTCCTGGGCTTCGCCAGGGTGGGCTTGCGGCTGCAACAGGGCAGAGGGATCCGCTCCCCTTTCCCCAGCAAAGCTCAACTCTCTGCCTTCTTTTCTCCAGGCTGAAGACTTTTGCTGCCGCCGCTTGGGGCCCTCAGCGTTCTGGCCTGTATCCCGAGAAGAAATGATTGCCATATCCCTAAGTCACAGAGGCAATGGCCCCAATTTAACTCTAGAAAAGCTCTGGGAAAGATCACCCCAGCAAAGAGAACAAAAAAATCCCCCAGACCAAGCCGGGGGATCCACCAATGCTGTTGAAGCGTCAGGTCAGGCCATCAGCCACGCACCGCAGGCGCTACCTCCACCGCCGCCAAATCCAGCGGGAAGTTGTGCGCATTCCGCTCGTGCATCACTTCCATCCCCAGGTTCGCCCGGTTCAGCACATCAGCCCACGTCCCAACCACTCGACCGTTGCTGTCCACAATCGACTGGTTGAAGTTGAACCCGTTCAGGTTGAACGCCATGATGCTGATCCCCAGCGCCGTAAACCAAATCCCAATCACCGGCCAAGCCGCCAGGAAAAAGTGCAGGCTCCGGCTGTTGTTGAACGACGCATACTGGAAAATCAACCGGCCAAAATACCCGTGCGCCGCCACAATGTTGTAGGTCTCTTCCTCTTGCCCAAACTTGTACCCCAGGTTCTGAGACTCCTCTTCCGAGGTCTCCCGAATCAGGCTCGAGGTCACCAGCGACCCGTGCATGGCACTAAACAGCGCACCCCCAAACACGCCGGCCACGCCCAGCTGGTGGAACGGGTGCATCAGGATGTTGTGCTCCGCTTGAAACACCAGCATGAAGTTGAAGGTCCCCGAAATCCCCAGGGGCAT